>DASZCY010000285.1:0-20169 GCA_035942615.1 Solirubrobacteraceae bacterium
CGCCTTGCGGTGGTGCACCGTCCGCGCTACGACGACTGGTCGCTGCCCAAGGGCAAGCTCGACGCCGGAGAGAGCTGGGAGGGGTGCGCGCTGCGTGAGGTCGAGGAGGAGACGGGCCTGCGCTGCACGCTCGGCGAGCCCCTGCGCACGGTCCACTACACCGACCGCAGGGGCCGCCCCAAGGAGGTGCGCTACTGGCGCATGGCGGTCGACGAGGACAGGGGCTTCACACCCGGCGACGAGGTCGACGAGGTCCGCTGGCTGACGCACGAGGAGGCCGAGGGACTGGTCTCCTACGCCCGCGACCGGGCGTTGATCAGGGAAGCTTCTTCCCCGGGTTGAGCAGCCCTCTGGGGTCCAGCGCGGCCTTGATCGCGCGGTGGGCGGCGACGGCGGCGGGTGCCCACTGGCGGCGCAGCTGTGCGTTCTTGAGCACGCCGATGCCGTGCTCGCCCGTCACCGTGCCGCCCAGCTCGAGCGCGAGGGCGAAGAGGTCCAGCGCGGCGGCGTCGGCGCGCTCGCGCTCAGCGGGGTCGTCGGCGGCCAGCAGGAACGTGGCGTGAAGGTTGCCATCGCCCGCGTGGCCCCACGAGCAGGCGGGCAGGCCGTGGCGCCGGCCGATGCGAAGGGTGCCCTCGATGCCCGCTCGCAGGCGGTCGAGCGGCACGGCGACGTCCTCGGAGAGCTTGGCGCCACGCCGAGCGGTGACCGCGTGGGAGACCCCGGCGCGCCAGTGCCACAGGGCGCGCACGTCGCCCGGCGCCTCGGGGAAGGCAAGACCGCGCATGCCCTCCCCCTCGCGGAGGGCGTCCAGGAGCGCATCGCGCACCCGCAGCGCCTCCTCGCGCGCGCCGTCGGCCTCGAGCAGCAGGACGAAGGGCGCGCGGTCTGCCTTGGTGCTCAGCGCCTGGGCCAGTGTCGGTGGCAGGGAGCCGCCCACCGCCTCCATGGTGGCCTCGTCGAGGTACTCGATGGCGGCGGGAACCTCGCCGCTGGCCAGCACACGCTCGAGGGCGGCGCACCCCGCACCGACGTCCTCGAAGGCCGCGGCGATGGGCAGTGCGGCCTCGGGCGCGGGCACCAGGCGCAGCCAGGCCGCTGTGACCACCCCCAGCGTGCCCTCGCTGCCGGTCAGCAGCGCGCGCAGGTCATAGCCCGCGACGTCCTTGCGCACCGGTCCGCCGACACGCACGACCTCACCGGGGGCGAGCACGGCCTCGAGGCCGGTCACCCAGTCGCCGGTCACGCCGTACTTGAACGCGTGCGGGCCGCCGGCGTTGGTGGCGATGGTGCCGCCTAGCTGCGACTGCTCGGCCGCCCCCGGATCGGGTGGGAACAGCAGGCCGCTCTCGCGCGCGCGCCGCGCCACCGTCGCGGTGGTCATTCCCGCCTCGGCCTCCATGCGCCACAGTCCGGGCTCGAAGTGGCGCATGGCGGTCAGGCGGTCGAGCGAGAGGGCCACGGCCTCGGGGTGAAGCGGCGCGGCCCCGCCGGCGTACCCGCTGCCCCCGCCCACCGGCACCACGGGAACATCATGCTCGTAGCACCAGCGCACGACCGCCGCGACCTCGCAGGCGTCGGCCGGGCGCACCCGCGCGCGGGCCTGGGCGGTGCGCGCGGTGTCCCCCACGCGCACCCCCTCCTCGACGTGCTCGCCGCCCACGATGGCCGCCAGTTCGCGCATCGCCGGGTTCTACTCTCCCCCTTGTGCCCGAGGGCGACACGATCCACCACACCGCCAACCGGATCCGCCCGCTGCTGGTGGGCGAGGTGCCACAGATCGACACGCCGCACCCGCGCTTCGGCCGCGAGCGGTGGGCCGAGCGGCTGAGCGGCCGCGCGGTGACCGCCGTCGATGCGCGCGGCAAGCACCTGCTCATCCGCTTCGGGGACGACCGCGTGGTGCATTCGCACCTGCGCATGACGGGCCACTGGGGCACCTACCGCGCCGGCCAGCGCTGGGGGCGCTCCGCCCGGCGCGCGTGGCTGGTGCTGCGCGCGCGCGACGCGGAGGTCGTGCAGTTCGACGGGCCCGTGCTCGAGCTGCTGACCGCCGGTCGCGCCCGGGTCGACCAGCGCATGGCCGGCCTGGGGCCCGACATCGTGGCCCAAGAGGCCTTCGACGAGGTGGGCTTCCTGGGCCGCCTGCGCGCCGATGACCCGACGCGTCCCTTCGGCGACGCCCTCCTGGACCAGCGCACCGTGGCGGGCCTGGGGAACCTGTGGAAGTGCGAGGCCTGCTTCGAGGCGGGGATCGATCCCTGGCGACCGACCGGGAAGGTCGGCGACGACGAGGCGCTGAGCGTGGTGCGGGCCGCGCGCCCGCGCATGCAGCAGTCCGCCCGCGATGGCCACGGGACGCGTCACAGGGCCATCTACGGTCGCGCCGGGCACCCGTGCCCGCGCTGCGGCGCGCTGATCCGCCAGCGCGGCCAGTGGGACGACAACCGCCCGACCTTCTGGTGCTCGGGGTGTCAGCGATGAGGCGTGTGGGCCACAAGGGCGCCGACCTCATCGCGCCCGGCAACACCTTCGCCTCCTTCCAGGCGGCCCTCGAGGCGGGCGTGGACATGATCGAGTTCGACGTGCTCCCCGAACATCCCGACGGCAGCGGCGAGCTGCTGCTGGCCCACGACTACGGCGACGCCGCGCGACGCACGCCGCACACGCTGGAGGAGGGGCTCGAGCACTTCTGCGGCGAGGCCTATGGGGCCATCGACCTCGACGTGGACCTCAAGCTGCCCGGCTACGAGGAGCGCGTGGTCGGGGCGCTGCGCCGCTTCGGGCTCGATCGGCGCGCGCTCATCTCCACCATGGAGCGGGCATCGCTGCGGCTGATGCGCCAGCGCCACCCCGAGGTGCGCCTGGGCTGGTCGGTGCCGCGGATCCGGCGCAACCCCTTCGAGCGCGCGCGCACCGCCGTGCCGGCCTACCTCGGCCTGAAGGTACTGCGCCGCACGCTGCCCGGCCAGGCGCGGCGCGCCATCGCGGCCGGCGCGGTGGACGCCGTGATGGCCAACCACCGCCTGGTGACCCCGCGCCTGGCCGACGCGGTGCGCGGCGCCGGCGGAGAGCTGTTCGTGTGGACGGTGGACGACGCGCGGCGCATCGCGTGGCTCGAGGGGCTGGGCGTGACGGGGGTCATCACCAACGACCCGCGGCTGTTCGACCCCGCGGCTGTCGGAGCGGCCGGGTGACCGCAGGGCGGGCCCCGCACGATCTCCCCTCCGTGTGATGGATCGCGGGGAGTGACGTAGCAGGGGTGTGAGCGCGGTCTCCCTGACGCTTCGCCCCACCGCCCCGCCCGGGGACCTCGATCTCGAGGCGCTCTTCCGCGAGTCCGCTGGTGACGTCCACGCCTACGCACGTACGCTCCTGGGCGACGACGCGGCCGCCGAGGACGTCACCGCGGTGGCCTTCGAGCGCGCCCACCGCCGCCGCCGGCGTTTCGACCCCCGGCGGGGCAGCGCCCGCGCATGGCTGTTCGCCATCGCGCGCAACGCCGCGCTGGACGAGCTGCGCCGGCGCCGGCGCAGCGCCGGGCTGGTCGCGGAGCTGGCCGACGACCTACCCGTCGATCAGGACGACGGCGAGGCCGCCGCCCGCCGCACAGCGGTCGCCCGGGCGCTGGCCGAACTTGCGCCGCGTGAGCGCGAGTTGATCGCCCTGCGCTTCCACGGGGGCTTGAGCCATGCCGAGCTCGGCCGCGTGCTGAGCACCAGCGAGACGAGCGCTGCCACTCGGATCCACCGGGCCATGACCAAGCTGAGGGAGGCCTGCGATGCGCAACGATGAACAGCTCGAGGACGACGTCCGCGCCCTGCGCCCGGACATGGACAAGGCCTTCGCGAATTCCCTGGAGCGACGGGTCGCCGCTGGGTTCGCCACCGAAGAGCCGGCCAGAGCGCCTGCCAGGAGGCTGAGGCGGCCCAAGCGACAGGCCCGAAGGCATCCCGCGGGCCAGGAGCCGTCGGCCTCGTCGCCGGCGCGCCGCTGGGCGCCCGCCCTCGGGGTCGCCCTCTCGGCGCTCCTCGCGCTGATCGTCGGAGTGGGCGTCCTGCGAGGCGCGGAGGAGGGCGGGCAAACCACCGCGACGACGGAGAGGACAGCGCCGGAGGGGGGCGTGACGGCGAGTGGGGGAACGGCCCGCACGGACGCCTCCGGGGTCGAGTCCTCCGCCCAGCAGTCCGGCGATGCGCCTCTCTCACGCGTCCCCCTCCCCTCCCCGGCGCCGCCAGGCCGCGACGTGGAGTCCACCACCTCGCTCACCCTCGCCGTCCCCGACCGGGAGATCCAGCGCGTGGCCGACGAGGCCGTCGCGGTGACCGACCGTCTCGAGGGCTTCACCGAACGCGCAAGCGTCGAGGTCGGCAACGGGCGCGCCGTCGCCGACCTAACGCTGCGCGTTCCGCCCGAGCGCATCAACGACGCGCTGGCCGCCCTGTCGCGGCTGGGCGACGTGCGCTCGCGCATGCAGGAGACCCTCGATCTCACCGAGCAGGTCGACTCGGTGCAGGAGCGCCTCGAGGACGCTCGCGCCCTGCGCGACGGGCTGCGTCAGGCGCTGACCCAGGCAGGCTCCGCTCGCGAGATCACCGACCTGCGCGAGCGCCTGGAGGACGCCCGCCGGCGGGTGCGCAGCCTGGGCCGGGAGCGCGCCGAGTTGCGCGAGCGCACCCGCCTGGCCACCCTCGCGGTGACCGTCGAGGGCACCGGCGGACCGCCTCCTGCGACCGGTTCCGAGGAGGACGGCGCCTGGACGCCTGGCGACGCGCTCCGCGACGGTCTGGCCGTCCTGCGCGTCGCCCTGGGGATCGTGATCGTCGGAGGGGCGACCGCGCTGCCGCTCGCGCTGCTGGCGGCGCTCGTCGCGCTGACCCTTGCCGCGGTGCGCCGCCGCGCCCGCGAGCGTGCGCTCGACGCCGTGTAGCACACGCCAGCGAGGCGGGTACCATGGAGCGGCGATGGGTCTTCGCGCCCCGGAGCAGGTGGCCGCCCTCGAGTTGCTGGCTGCCGTGCCGGTGTTCGAGACGCTGGCCCGGGAGGATCTCGCCCATGTGGCCGAGGTGGCGGTGCCGCGGCGCTTCGAGGCGGGGCACGTGATCTTCCGCGAGGGCGATAGGAGCAACACCTGCTACATCATGCGCTCGGGCCACGCCCGCGCCCTGCGCGAGCACTCCGACGGACGCACCATCGCGCTGGCCCACTTCGGCCCCGGGGACATCTTCGGGGAGCTCGCGATGTTCACCGACGAGCGGCGCTCGGCGACGGTCGAGACTCTTGACGAGGTACGCGCGCTGGCCGTGCTGGGCGCCGACATGCGCCGGCTGCTCAACCGCCACGCGGAGATCGCGGTCAAGCTGGTGATCTCCATGGGCCGCCGCCTGCGGGCCGCCAACGAGCGCATCGCCCGTCAGTCCTTCCAGACGGTCCAGCGCCGCGTGGCCTCGGTGCTCAGTGGCCTGGTCGACCAGGCACGCAGCGAGGGAGCGCAGGACGGCGAGGTGCTCATCACGATCACCCAGGTCGACATCGCTCAGCTCGCGGGCTCCAGCCGCGAGTCGGCCAGCCGCTTTCTGGCCGTCCTCGAGCGCGCCGGGGTGATCAGCCAGGGACGCGGCCGCCTCGTGGTGCACGACACGGAGGCGCTGACCCGGTACGTCTATTGAGCCCCGAGTTCTCCGCCGGCGGTGTCGTGATCGACGATGCGGGGCGCACGGTCGTCATCGTGCCCACCCGCCGCGCGGCCGACGACTCGAAGGTGCTGGCGCTGCCCAAGGGGCACCCCGACGGGGACGAGAGCGCGCCGCAGGCGGCCCAGCGCGAGATCCGCGAGGAGACGGGCGTCGAAGCGGAGCTGGTTGAGAGGCTGGGCGACGTGCGCTACTGGTACCAGCGCGACGGTCAACGCGTTCCGAAGGTGGTCTCGTTCTTCCTCTTCCGCTACGTGAGGGGCAACCCCGAGGACCACGACCACGAGGTCGAGGAGGCACGCTGGATGGACCTCGCCGAGGCCGCGCAGGCGCTGACCTACGCGGGCGAGCGAGACATGGCCGCGCGGGCGCTGGCCCGCCGATAGGCTGCCGCGGCGTGCAGGTTCTCAACTTCTACTCGACGATCTTCGCCGATCAGCTCAAGCGGGGGCGCAAGACGGCCACCATCCGCCTGGGCGACAAGTCGCACAAGTACCGCAAGAACCAGGCGGTGCTGGTGACCATCGGCTACCAGCACTCACCGCGCGAGAAGATCTTCGAAGCGGTCATCGACCAGGTCGAGGTCAAGCGCGTCAAGGAGCTCAGCCCGCGGGACATCGAGCACGACAACCCCGAGTTCCGTCGCCTCGAGGAGATGATGCACTTCCTCGAGCAGATCTACGGGCGCACGGTGGACGTGGAGGACACGGTGACGGTGGTGCGCTTCAGCCAGATCGTCGACAGGCCCTCCATGACCGAGCGCATGCGCGGCTTCGGCGGCGCGCAGAACTAGGGGTGCCGGAGGCGGCCAGATGGCCGCCGGCGGTGGGCCCCCAGGTCGCGAGGGCGACCCATGCTTAGACCGGGACGGGCCCGGCCTGCTCCAGCGTCTGGTCGGCGCGTGCGCGCAGCTTTTCCAGCGCCCCGCGCAGCAGGCGCGAGACCTGCATCTGGGAGACGCCGACGCGCTTGGCGATCTCGCTTTGGACGAGGTCCTCGCCGAAGCGCAGAGCGATCACGCGGCGCTCCTGCAGAGTCAGGCCGGCCAGCAGCGGGCCGAGGGACGCGAGGTCCTCGGTCAGCTCTAGGCGCTCGTCGAGCTCGCCGAAGGTGTCGCCCAACCTGCGCCGCTCCTCGCCGTCCTCTCGAGCCGGCGCGTCAAGTGACACGCCCCCGTGGGCCTGGCCGGCTCGCAGGGCCTCGAGGACCTCCTCGACCGACTGGTCGAGCTCCTGGGCCAGCTCGTGGGCGGTGGGCCCCCGACCCTTCAACGTGGTCAGGCGCTCGGTCGCCCGCGAGGTGGCCAGCACTCGTTCCTGCAGGCCGCGTGGCGGGCGCACGGTCCAGGTGTGGTCGCGCACGAAGCGGCGCACCTCCCCCAGCATGGTGGGCACCGCGTAGGCGGTGAAGCTACCGCGATCGCGGTTGGGATCCCAGCGGTCGATGGCCTTGACCAGGCCGAGACAGGCGACCTGCTGGAGATCCTCGGCGTGCTCACGGTAGGGGTAGGTCTTGGCCACGCGGCGCACGAGCGGCATGAGGCGCTCGACGGCCTCGTCACGCGCGGCGAAGTCTCCCTGGCGGCGATAGCGCAACAGCAGGTGACGCACGGCGGTGGGGGACGAACGGGGAGTCGTGGTAGCAGACATCGAAGACCTCGGCTGTGGGGGCTCAGCTGGCGAAGGTCCGTCGCGCTCCTCGCCCCGGGGGCGGTGACCGTGCGCGTCGCTTCGTGAGGCTGGTGAGGCGTGTCGCCGGCGCGGATGGTTCCGCCACCACGACCTGCCCTCATGGTGACGACCGTACCCAAGCGCTGGCCGGAATGCACCCCGACGGGAGGTCCGGGCGCCTCTGGAGTCAGTGTGCGAACACCAACGGCCTTCGCCAGCCAGGTCCAAACGTCGACCCCGACATGGCCATCGAGGTCTTCGCCCGGGAGCCCGACCCGCACGGCTGAGCGCCCGTCGTATACTGCGTCCCGACGGGTTGGCACTCTCGCTCACAGAGTGCCAACATCCCATGACCGGAGGTTTCAGCAGATGAAGCTCAAGCCCTTGGGCGATCGGTTGATCGTCCAGGCCATCGAGGAGGAGGAAACCACCGCCAGCGGCATCGTCCTCCCCGACACGGCGAAGGAAAAGCCTCAGAAGGGCAAGGTTCTCGCGGTCGGCGAGGGCCGATTCGACGACGAGGGCGAGAAGCGCATCCCCGTCGACGTGGAGTAGGGCGACGAGGTCCTCTACTCCAAGTACGGCGGCACCGAGATCAAGGTCGACGGCGAGGACCTGCTGGTTCTGCGCGAGTCGGACGTGCTCGCCAAGGTCGCTTCCTAGGAAGGCAAAGAGGAGATATGGCTCACAAGGAACTGAAGTACGACAGCGACGCGCGCAAGGCTCTCGAGTCCGGCGTCGACGTCGTCGCCAACGCGGTGAAGGTCACCCTCGGTCCGCGCGGCCGCTACGTGGTGCTCGACAAGAAGTTCGGTGCCCCGACCATCACCAATGACGGCGTCACCATCGCCCGTGAGATCGAGGTCGAGGACGTCTTCCAGAACCAGGGCGCCCAGCTCGTGCGCGAGGTGGCCACCGCGACCAACGACGTCGCGGGCGACGGCACCACCACGGCCACCGTGCTGGCCCAGCAGATCGTCCGCGACGGGCTGAAGAACGTCACGGCCGGTGCAAATCCGCTCGGGCTCAAGCGCGGCATCGAGAAGGCCGTCGACGCGGTCGTCGACAACATCGCCCAGCAGAGCAAGGACGTGGCCGGCAAGGAGCAGATCGCCCGCGTCGCCACCATCTCGGCCGGCGACGAGGACATCGGAGATGTGATCGCCGATGCGATCGAGAAGGTCGGCAAGGACGGCGTGGTCAACGTCGAGGAGGGCCAGACGTTCGGCATGGACCTCGAGTTCACCGAGGGCATGCAGTTCGACAAGGGCTACATCAGCCCCTACATGGTCACCGACCAGGACCGGATGGAGGCCGTGCTCGAGGATCCCTACATCCTCATCGCCAACTCCAAGATCGGCTCCGTACGCGACGTGCTGCCGGTGCTCGAGGCGGTCATCCAGTCGGGCAAGCCGCTGCTGATCATCGCCGAGGACGTCGAGGGCGAGTCCCTGGCCACCCTGGTGGTCAACAAGCTGCGCGGCACCTTCACCGGCGTGGCCGTCAAGGCCCCGGGCTTCGGCGACCGCCGCAAGCGCATGCTGGAGGACATCGCGATCCTCACGGGCGCAGAGGTGATCACCGAGGAGATGGGCCTCAAGCTGGAGAACACCCAGCTCTCGCAGCTGGGTCGCGCGCGCCGCGTGGTCATCGGCAAGGACGAGACCACGGTCATCGACGGCTCGGGTGACTCCGAGGCCATCAAGGGTCGCATCACCCAGATCAAGAACGAGATCGAGAACACCGACTCGGACTTCGATCGCGAGAAGCTCCAGGAGCGCTTGGCCAAGCTGTCGGGCGGCGTGGCCGTCGTCAAGGTCGGCGCGGCCACCGAGACGGAGATGAAGGAGAAGAAGCACCGCGTCGAGGACGCGCTGCAGGCGACCCGGGCGGCGCTGGAGGAGGGCATCGTCCCCGGCGGCGGCGTCGCGCTGATGCGCGCCGGCGAGGCGGTCGAGCCCGACGCCTACGAGGACGACGAGCGCACGGGGGCGCGGATCGTGCTGCGCGCGCTGGAGGAGCCCCTGCGCCAGATCGCCAACAACTCGGGCCTGGAGGGCTCGGTGGTGGTCAACGACGTGCGCAAGGCCAACAAGGGCGAGGGCCTCAACGCGGCGACCGGCGAGATCGTCGATCTCGTGGACGCCGGGGTCATCGACCCGGCCATGGTCACGCGCTCTGCGCTGCAGAACGCGGCGTCGATCGCCAAGAACATCCTCACCACCGAGGCCATCGTGGCCGAGCCGCCCGAGAAGAACGGCGCGGGCGCGGGCGCGGGCGGCGGCATGCCCGACATGGGCGGGATGATGTAGCGAGCGCCCAGCGCTCCTGACGCTCCGAGGGCCCGGCGGTCGCGCCGGGCCCTCGTGCGTTCGGACGGCCTACCCTGGGGATGTGAGCCTGCACGCGATCCTCCTGCTGGCGGTCGCCTCGGCCGCGGTCCTGTCGCTGGCCGTGGTGGCACTGCGCGGCCACGGTGAGCGCGACGAAGAAGATGCCGCACGCGAGCACTTCACGCGCACGGGACGCTGGCCCGACGAGGAGTCCGCCGCCGGGCCTACGCCCTGAAAGTGAGGCGCAGCTCCGTGCCGGTGGGGCGGGCTCGGCGCACCTCGCAGCTCTCGGCGACGCGGGCGATGACCGCGAGGCCGAGGCCCAGCCCGGGGCTGTCGGGATTGGGGCCCATGCCCTGGCCCTGGTCGGCCACCACCACCCGCACGCCGTCGTCCACGGGCCAGGCCTCCAGGACAAACTCGGGGGGCGCGTGCCGGTTGTCTCGAAATGCGTGCAACACGACGTTGGTGCACGCCTCGGAGACGGCCAGCGCGACGTCCGCGCAGCCCGCCCGGCCCAGGCCCGATCCGCGCGCGACCTCCATGGCCACTCGACGGGCCCGGGTCACGCTGGCCGGGTCGGCGGCATAGGTCTCCCGCACCGCCGTGCGTTGGCGAACCGACATCCTCGTCGTGGTGCCCGCACGGGTGGGTTCTCAACACCTTCGCCTGACGTCCGCCTGCCGACCGAGAACAGGCGATTCCCCGGGGCTCAGGACCCGACGGCGTCCAGCGCCCGCGGCCCGGGACCCACGTATCTCGCGCTGGGCCGGATGAGGCGGGCTTCGCGCTTCTGCTCGAGGATGTGCGCCGACCAGCCGGCCACGCGCGCACAGGTGAACATGGGCGTGAAGAGAGCGGGCGGAACCTCGGCGAAGTCGAGCACCACGGCCGACCAGAACTCCACGTTGGTGGCCAGCACGCGATCGGGCTTGCGCGCCCTGAGCTCGGCGAGTGCGGCCTGCTCCAGCGCCTCAGCGACGTCGGCGCGTCGCGAGCCCAGCTGCCGGGCGGTGCGCCGCAGCACCCGGGCCCGCGGGTCCTCGGCGCGGTACACGCGGTGGCCGAAGCCCATCAGCCGCTCGCCGGAGTCAAGCGCCCGCCGCACCCAGCGCAGCGCGTCGCCCTCGGCCTCGACGGCGTCGAGCATCCTGAGCACCCGGGAGGGCGCGCCGCCGTGCAGCGGCCCGCTCAGCGCGCCCACCGCCGAGCTCAGCGCCGCGGCGCAGTCCGCACCCGTGGAGGCCACCACCCGGGCGGTGAAGGTTGAGGCGTTCATCCCGTGCTCGGCCGCGGAGATCCAGTAGGCGTCGATCGCGCGCACGTGGTCGGGATCGGCCTCGCCGCGCCAGCGGGTCAAGAAGCGCTCGGGGATGGAGGTCGACTTGTCGATCTCGGTCTGGGAGACGGGCGGGCGGTCCATGCCCCGTGCGGACTGCGCCACGAAGCTGAGCGCCATCACCGAGGCGCGCGCGAGGTCCTCGCGCGCCTGCTCGTCGGTGATATCGATGAGCTGGCTCAGGTCCCACTCCGGTGCGAGCATGGCCAGTGCGGACTGCACGTCCACGCGAGGATCGCCGCTGCGTACCGTCAGCGGCCGCGGCTCGGCCGGCGGCAGGCCCGGCTGGAAGGCGCCGTCCACGAGCAGTCCCCACACCTGCTCGAAGGGCACCGAGCCCACCAGATCCTCGATGTCCACGCCGCGGTAGCGCAGCGCCCCGCCGTCCCTGTCCGGCTCGGCGATCTCGCTCGCAAAGGCGACGACGCCCTCGAGACCGGACTGGACTTCGGTGACGGCGATGCTCAAATGGCTCCCTTCACGGCGGTGGCGCTCGGCGGCCTGACGGCCTGAAGCCTCGCACATGGGGCCGCCTCGGCCGTGCGCTGATTCGCCCGCCGCTGCTCCTCGGCCACCAGCGGACGCAGCACCAGCCACGCGGCCAGCGGTGCCAGCGCCACGAGCGCGAAGCCCACGGGCCAGGCGGTCGCGCCGACCAGCGCACCGAAGGGTGCGGGTGCGAGCGCACCGCCGGCGGAGACCATCGTGTTCTGCATGCTCATGGCCGTGGCCGCGCGCGAGCGCCCCCCCAGCTCGGCGGCGGCGGTGAAGGCCAGCCCGTTCCAGGTCATTGTCGCTATCCCGGTGGCCAGCATGAGCGGGACGAGCAGCCACAGCGGTGCGGTGACGGCCAGCGCCGTGGCGACCAGCAGGGCGACGGTGAGCAGGGCGCGGCGGCGGATGGGCGCGATGCGCCGATCCTCCCGGTCCGAGCGCCGGCCGGCGAACACCCGTCCCAGCGCGCCGCCGAGCATCACGCCGGCCAGCACCGCCGAGGCGCCCGCCGCGCTCAGCCCCCGCTCCCCGTGGAGAAAGAGCACGAGGAAGCCCAGCACGGCCGACTGGGCCACGATGAGCAGGGCACCGGCCGTGCCCAGGCGCCACAGGCGCCGGTCGCGCCCGGGCGCGGGGCTGCTCGGCGCGGGCGCATCGGACTGCGGAGCGTCGCGCATCCACAGTGCCGAGGCGGCGGCCGCGGTGAGGATGAGGCCGGCCATCGCCAGCAGCGCCGCGCGCAGGCCGCCTGCGCCCGCCAGCAGGGGGAGGGCGATCGACCCCGTCACGCCCCCGAGCGGCAGCGCCATCTGGCGCACCCCGAGCGCGAGGCCGCGCTCGCGGCGCGCAAACCACCCCATGACCGCTCGCCCGCTGGCGCCCGTGGTGCTCGCCCCGAGCGCCCCAGCCAGAAACAGGCCGCCCAGCAGGGTGAGGTACCCGGGCGCCAATGCGGCGCCCGCCAGGGCCAGCGCGGTGCCCGCCAGGCCGCTCGACAGCACCGGCCGCTCGCCGACGCGGTCGGTGAGCATGCCCCAGGGCACGAGAGTCAGCACGGTCCCGAGGGCCACCGCGGTGAAGGCGAGGCCGACCTGACCCAGGCTGAGCCCGTAGGCGTCGCGCAGCGCGGGGCCCAGCGCGGGCAGCCCCATGCGCAGCACCGAGAAGGCGCCGGCGCCCGTCGCGGCCACGCCCAGCACCATCCATCGGTAGCGCGGCGCCGGCGCGGGCGCCGCGACCGCGCGCGAGCGGGACGGCGACGAGCGGGCGGCGGACACCCCGCGAGTCTAGAGCCGCCGATCCACGGCTCGCGGGCCGGTGCCCGGCGCGCTTGCGACGTCCGCGGGCCCCCTCGGCGCGCTGTGTAGGCTCGCCCCCGCGTGGCCGGCGCCGACCTCCTCTTCCGCCCCGTCCACGAACTGGCGGCCCTGGTGCGCAGGGGCGAGGTGACCGCCCGCGAGCTGGTCGACCTCTCGCTGGAGCGCATCGACGCGCTGGACGGCACCATCAACGCGTTCGTGGACGTGGACGCCGAGCGCGCGCGCGCGGCGGCCGGCGCGATCAACCCCGGGGACGCGCGGCCGTTCGCCGGCGTCCCGGTGGCCATCAAGAACAACCGGCCGGTGCAAGGCCTGCCGCTGACCTTCGGCGCCCGCTTCGCCGGCGACCTCGTCGCCCCCTACGACCACAACGTCACGCGCCGGCTGCGCGCGGCGGGCTTTGTCATCATGGGCACCACCGCGCTGCCCGAGTGGGGCATCCTGCCGGTCAGCGAGGCCTCGCGCCTGGGCCCCACGCGCAATCCGTGGGACCTCGGGCGCACGCCGGGCGGCTCCTCGGGCGGGTCGGCGGCCGCGGTGGCCGCCGGCATGGTGCCCTTCGCCCACGGCAACGACGGCGGGGGCTCGCTGCGCATCCCCGCGGCGTGCTGCGGCCTGGTGGGGCTCAAGCCCCAGCGCGGGCGGATCTCCCCGGCGCCAGAGAGCGGCGAGCAGTTTCTGGTCAGCGACGGGGTGCTCACCCGCACGGTGGTCGAGACCGCCGCGCTGCTGGACCTGCTGGCCGGCCCGGAGCTGGGCGACGCCTCGTGGGCTCCGCCCCCGCCGGAGCCCTTCGCCGTCCAGGCCGCCCGCGGGCCCGATCCTGGCCGGCGCATCGCCCTGACCACCACCTCCCCGCTGCCCGACATCGAGCTCGATCCCGCCTGCGTGCAGGCGGTACGCGACGCCGGCGCCCTGCTCGAGTCGCTGGGCCACGAGGTCGTCGAGGATGACCCGCCATGGGATCAGCCCGGCCTGCTGGACCTGTTCACCCAGGCGTTCGGCCCCGCCGTGGCCACGCAGATCGCGCTCATGGCCACCGTGGCCGGTCGCGAGCCCACCGCCCAGGACATGGAGCCGCTGTCCTGGGAGATCTGGCAGATGGCCAAGGGGCTGGACTGCGTGAGCGCCCGGCTGGCCATCGTCGGGCTGGAGGGTCTGGCCCGGGCCATCGTGACGTGGTGCGACCGCTACGACGCGGTGCTCACCCCCGCCCTGGCCGAGGCCCCCCTGCCCATCGGCACCCTCGCGGCCCATCCCGACAGACCCATGCGCGACTTCGCCCGCTCGGCGCGCTTCACGCCCTACACGGCGATCTCCAACGTCAGTGGCTCGCCCGCCGTCTCGCTGCCGCTGTACGAGCACGCTCGAGCGCAGGGAGCAGCTGGCGTGCCGCTGGGCATCCAGCTCATCGGCCGGCCCGCCGGCGAGGGCTCGCTGCTGGCCCTCGCCGCCCAGCTCGAGGCCGCTCACCCGTGGGCCGCGCGCCGGCCGGGGCCCGCGGGGTGAAGCCGGGTGCTCAGGGCAGGGCTCCGAGCACGGTCGCCATCGAGCGCGGGGTGACGCCCAGCGCCTGCGCGTCGGCCGTGCCCCGCACGGCGATCATCGGCACCTCGAGCAGCTCGGCCTCATCCCACGTGGCGGGCGCGCGCGCACCCAGGACCCACTCGCTCGCGCACAGCAGGCGCCGCGCGGCGCGGCCGGGAACGCGCACGACGGATCGCGGACGCCCCGCGGCGCGCAGCGCGGTCTCGGCGATGGCGCGGTGGGAGAGGGTGTCGGGGCCCGCGAGCTCGTGGCGCACCCGGCCGTCGCCGCGCCCGTCGAGCAGGGCCATGAGGCAGTCGGCCACGTCGTCGGCCCAGATCGGCTGAGCGGTCGCGCGCCCGCGGCCCGGCAGCGGCACGGCGGGCAGCAGCGCCAGGCGGGCCAGCAGGGTCAGGTAGCGGTCTCCGGGCGCGTAGACCACCGAGGGCGTCACGACCGTGTGGCGGACGGTCGAGGCCAGCACGGCCTGCTCGGCCAGCGCCTTGGCGCGCATAAAACGGGTGCGGTCGGAGGTCGAGGCTCCCAGCGCCGAGACGAACACGAAGTGGCTCACCCCAGCGTGCTCGGCCGCGCGGACCATGCGCCATGTCGCGATGCCGTTGAGCTCCTCGATGGAGCCCGCGCGCTGGTCGCGGATCGAGGCCGCGAGGTGCACCACGGTGTCCACCCCCCGCAGCGCGTTGCGAAAGGACGGCGGGTCGGCCAGGTCGCCCAGGGCGATCTGCACGCGGACGCGCTCGGCTCCCAGCCGGCGCGGGTCGCGGACCAGGCAGCGCACGGATCGCCCGGTCGCAGTGAGCCGGCGCGCCAGCGCGCCTCCGACCGTCCCGGTGGCGCCGGTGAGCAGGAGCACGGCGCGGACCCTACCCGCGGGCCCGTTGGTGGCCGCCGCCGGCGCCGTTCGTGGGGGGACTCAGGCGCCGGCGGCGGTGGTGCCAACGACGGCGATCTTGGGGGAGGCACCGTCGCGGCTCCCACAGTTGAGCATGAAAGGCTCAGACGCTGCTTTGTGGCTCATCAGGGTCCCCTAAAGGGAATGCCCCGCCGGCCGCGGGCACGGGCGCAGGTCGGGCGAGTCGCTCCCCCGTCTACCATGCGGAACCCGGGCGTCCCTGCGGCGCTCCTGTACCGAACCAGAAGAACGAGGAACCGAGCCCCATGGCCTACGTCATCGCGGAGCCCTGCATCGGCCAAAAGGACAACTCGTGCGTCGAGGTCTGTCCGGTCGACTGCATCCATCCCACGCCCGACGAGCCCGACTACGACAAGGTCGAGCAGCTGTACATCGACCCCGAGGAGTGCATCGACTGCGACGCGTGCGTCGAGGCGTGCCCCGTGGACGCGTGCTTTGCCGAGGACCAGCTCCCCGAGGAATGGGAACGCTTCACCGTCATCAACGCGGAGTACTTCGCCAACCCGGCCTGAGCCGAGCCTGCCGCCAGGCCCGGCTCAGCCGGCCATCGGCAGGTCCGTGCCCATAGGCCCGGGGTGCTCGGGCGACTCCCTCCCTAGCACGGGCAGGTGCACGGGCGTCAGCGCGACGAGCCCGCGAGCGACCTGGCGCGTGGCCTGAGCGGCCGGATCGTCGGGGGCCACCGCCACCAGGGGCGTCCCCGCGTCGGCCTGCTCGCGCAGCGCCATCGTGAGGGGCACCCTGCCCAGCAGGGGCACGTCGAGCTCGTCGGCCAGCTCCTGGCCGCCTCCCTCCCCAAAGATCGGGTAGCGCTCGCCGTCGGGGGTGGTGAAGCCGCTCATGTTCTCCACCACGCCGGCGATCTCCAGCGAGACCTTGTGGGCCATCTCCGCCGAGCGGCGCGCCACCTTCTGCGCCGTGGGCTGGGGGGTGGTCACGATGAGGAACTTGGCCTGGGGCAGCAGCTGGGCGAGCGTCATGGAGACGTCGCCGGTGCCCGGCGGCAGGTCGATGAGCAGGAAGTCCAGCGCTCCCCAGTCCACGTCCTCGAGGAACTGGGTGAGCGCCTTGTGCAGCATGGGTCCGCGCCAGACCACGGCAGAGTCCTCCTGCACGAAGAAGCCGATCGACATCACCTTCACGCGGCCGGCCTCGATCGGGAGGATCTTGCGCTGTGCGGAGACGGGCGGGCGGTCGGAGCCCAGCCCGAACATGCGCGGGATGGAGTAGCCCCACACGTCGGCGTCGAGCACGCCCACGCGCTTGCCCTCCACGGCCAGTGCGGCGGCCACGTTGGCCGTCAGCGTGGACTTGCCCACCCCGCCCTTGCCCGAGCCGACGCAGATCACGTTATCGACCTGCGCCAGCGCGCCGGTGGGCAGGCCGTTGGAGCGTCCAAGCCTCTGCTGCAGGGTGCCCTTCTCCTGTTCGGAGAGGACGTCGAAGGAGACGTTGACGTGCGTGACGCCCTCCACCTTGCGCGCCTCCCGGGCCACCGAGGTCTGGAAGTGGTTGCGGATGGGGCAGCCTGCGGTGGTCAGCGACACCATGATGTCGGCCATCCCATTGGCGTGCAGCTCGATCGAGCGCACCATGCCCAGCTCGACGATGTTCTGTCGCAGCTCGGGGTCGATGACGGCTTCGAGGGCCTTCATGACATCGTCGCGGGTACCCATGCGCCCATCCTAGGAGAAACTCCTGGGGCCCGCCCGAGGGCCCACCACAGCGAACGGGGCGCCCTTTCGGACGCCCCGCACGCTTGGGGAGGAGAGATGTGATCTCTGGGGGAAGGTGATTTTCTGCTTAGGCGACCTTGGCGGCCTTCTGGGAGAGCTTGGTCGCCGCCTGGGTCCCGCGCAGCAGGCCGTTGTGCAGCACGTTCTCGACGCGGGCGGTCAGGAGCTCCAGGGCGGTGTTGCCGCGGCGCTCGAAGCGGCGCAGCTCGGTGCGGACCTTGGCCCTCGACGTGTAGGTCGTACGCAGGTCGGTCACCGTGGAGGCGACGCTGTCGCGGGCCACCAGCGCGGCCCCGACCGGCACGAGGACGGCCTTCTCGGCGACCTCGGTCACCTGACCAACGGGCCCGCGAACCTCGGCTTCCGCGCGCTGCGCCGTCCGGCGAGCCGTCTGGCGCGCCTGGTCGGTCTTGCGGGCGCTGTCGCGCTTGGCCTTGGTGACCGCACGGCCGCGGGCCTGGGCGCCCTCGCGCTGGGCGCGGGTCTGGGCCGCCTTCTTGGCGGTGGTGCTGCGCTTGGTGGCGGCGGCCTGCCGGTCGGCCGAACGCGCGGCGGACGGGGTCGTCGAACCGTTGGCGGCCGTGGCCTTCGAGCGGTTGCTCGTGGCCTTCGAGCGGTTCGCCGGCTTCCTGCCGTTGGCGTTGGTGCGGGCGCTGCTGGTGGTGGTGGTCTGCTCAGCCATTTTGTTCTGCCCTCGACTAAGATCGTTAGCTGTAATGAAGTTCGTGGGAAGGATACCAGCGAACACACGTTTGTAAACCCCTCCGCCCGAGGGGTTACGTCCGGAGCCCGGTGCTCAGCCCCCGCGGGCGGCCGAGCGCGGGGCGCCGGTGCGCCGCAGCCACGCCGGGGGATCGGCCAACTCGGCCATGGTGGGAACGGCGTCGGGGCCGGAGAAGGCGTGGCGCAGGGCCTGCGGGCCGCCCGCAGCGGCGACCGCGTCGCAGAAGGCGCGGCCGTCGCGGTACTGGCGCATCTTCAGGTCGAGCCCCAACAGCTTCTCCAGCACCGCCATGAGCACGGGGCGCTCCCGGCGGCGGCGGTCGAGCGCGCGGCGCAGCCGTGCTAGATCGGGCAGCGCGTCGGCGCCCACGAGGTCCATGACATGCTCGGCGTGGCCCTCGACGAGGGCCATCGCCGCCTGCACGCGCTCAAGGATCGCGCGGCGCTCGGGGCCGGCCACGGCCAGCACCAGCCCTCCCTCTCGCACCCGTTCGACCAGCGTGCGCAGGTCGCTGAGCGGCGGCAGGCGCCGCGCGCCGTCGCGGTCGCCCGCCCGCAGGTCGAGGGAGGCCAGCAGCTCCCCGAGCAGGTCGCCCAGGTGGCCCTGCAGCCACGGCGCGGCGGCGAACTGGACGGCGTGGGTGACCTCGTGGAAGGCGACCCACGCCAGAAACTGGCCCGCGTCCACGTCCAGGCGCCGCGCGGCCTCCACCAGGTTGGGGCGCACGAAGAGCAGGCGGGGCTGCGTCCCTGGGTCGGTGAGCACGAGCTCGTACTGGCCGAGCACCCGCTGGCCCAGCAGCCCGGTCAGCGCGCCGGCCTCCACGGCGAGCACGGTCCCCCCGGCACCGCGGCCCACCGCGCCCAGGGACCCGGCCTCGCGGCCGATGCGGGCCACCAGCGGGTCGGCCAGGACGGCCATGCTGCGCAGGTTGGCGCTCACCCAGGCGTTGCGCTCCACCGCCTCGGGTGGGGGCAGCGGCGCGGCGGGGGTCATCCCGGTCGCCGCCATCACGCGCTGGGCGCCGTCCGCGCACAGCGTCGTCAGGTCGCCGGACAGCGCACCCGCCGGTCCCTCTCCGGCCACACGCGCGCCGACCTGCTCGGCCAGCCACCAGGGCGCGCCCACCGCCGTCACCCCCCCGCCGCGGTGGCGATGGCCCGCATGCGCTCCATGGCCTCCGGCGTGCGGGCGGCGATCACGGGCGCGTGGGGCTCGAGATCCAGCGGGGCGTCGAGCGGACCGGCGCCGTCGCTCACGAAGGCCACGAGTCCGCCGCTCTCGCGCACCACCAGCTGCGCCGCGGCAGCGTCCACGGCCCGGCAGCGCCACAGCGTGGCCATGCCATCCACGCGGGTCAGCGCGACCTGGGCGAGCGACACCGCGATGGCGCCCAGCGCGCGCACGCGGTTGGCGTGCTCGCGCAGGACGGGGGCGGCCGGGGCGACGTAGCGTGGATCGGCCGACTCCAGCGCCACCAGCTCCAGCCGCCCGTCGGGCAACCGGCGCTCGGGCGGAGGCTCGGGCAGCGGCCGGCCGTCGAGCAGCACCCCACCGCCGCGCCGCGCCCACCACTCCTCGCCGGGCCCCAGGTCCAGCACGTAGCCAAAGACCACGTCGGCCATGGTGGGCCCGTCGGCCACCGCGATGGACAGGGCAGCACTGCCCAGGCCGCGCTTGGCGTTCATGGAGCCGTCGAGCGGATCCACGACGACGCGGACCGCATCGCTGCCGAAGTCCACGTTGCCGCGCTCCTCGCTGACCGCGGTGAAGCGCCGGCCCTCGTCGTGGAGGCGCTGCAGCTCGGCGAACACGGCGTCCTCGGCCTGCGCGTCGATCACCAGGGTGCGGTCGCCGCCCTCGCCCCGCGCGCCGGTCTCCACGACCCGCTCGCGGCTGGTGGGCGCGTCGCGCAGCACGCGGCGCAGGCCCTCCCCCGCGCGCCGACAGGCGTCGAGCCAGTCGGTCTCGGGCAGGGAGGATGGGCTCGCCATGCCGCTTCCATCCTACGGCGGGGGCGCACCTATCCTCTGGCGGTGTCCCTCGCCCTGACCCCCGCCCAGGCCCGGGCCGCCGACCATCCGGGCGGCCCGCTGCTGGTGCTGGGCGCGGCGGGCACGGGCAAGACCACCGCGCTGGTGGAGCGCTTCGTGCGCCTGATCGACCGTGGGGTGGCCCCCGAGGCCGTGGCGGTGCTTAGCCCCACGACGGCGGGCGCCGAGGCGCTGCGCGCGCGCCTCGAGGAGCGCCTTCGGGGTCCGTACGAGGAGCTGGCGGTGCACGCCCCGTCCGGGCTGGGCGCGCGGCTGCTTCGCGACGAGGCACTCGAGGCGGGCCTGGACCCCTTCGCCGTTCCGGCTGGAGCCGGCGACCGGCTGGCCATGCTGCTCGAGCGCGTG
>DASZCY010000286.1:0-2216 GCA_035942615.1 Solirubrobacteraceae bacterium
GCGTGCTGCGCCGGCGCGGGTAACGCTGAGGGTGCCCGCGCCCACGCCGCTCCTGCGGCTGCGTGCGCTCGCGCCGCCGAGGGCCGTACCAGCCGTGTTCACCTGTCTACGCTTCTGCCCCCCGTTGCGGTGACGAGATAGCGCTCGCGCTCGGGGGCATAAGTCGAGGAGACCGGCGACAGCCCAACGCTGCTCGCACGCTCGCAGCGGGTGAGCTCGCGCTCGCTCGATCTCGGGGCCGGCGCTCGCGAGCGCCCGGTGGCCGAGCACCAGGAGCTCGACGAACTCGACCCACGGGGACCCGCCTCGACCTTAGCTAGGCTAGCTTGCGCGGGTGCTAGCCTGCGCGCATGGCACGAGTCGGGATGCACGAGGCGAAGACCACCCTCTCGCGTCTGGTGGAGCGCGCCCACGCTGGCGAGGACATCGTCATCCAGCGCAACGGCCGTCCCGTGGCGCGCCTCGTGGCGGTCACCGAGGAGCCCCGGTCGGTCATGAGCGCATGGGGAGCCTGGCGCGGCCGGGTCACCATGGGCGCGGACTTCGATGACCTGCCCGAGGACATCGCCGAGGCCTTCGGCGCTGCTTGAGGCTCGTCCTCGACACGCACGTGGCCCTCTGGGTGCTCGCTGGCGACGAGCGGCTGAGTGCGAGGGCCGCCGAGCTGCTGGGCGACCCCGCGCAGGAGGTCTTGCTCAGCGCAGTGGTCCTCTGGGAGGTCTCGATCAAGCGGTCGCTGGGCAAGCTCGCCGCTCCCGCCGGCTTCGCCGACCGCCTGCTCGAGGCCGGTGCGGTGGGGCTACCCGTCACGCTCGGGCACGCGCGGCAGGTCGAGGCGCTGCCCTGGCACCACCGCGATCCCTTCGACCGCATGCTCGTCGCCCAGGCGCGGATGGAAGGAGCGGGCATCGTGTCCAGCGACACCGCCCTGCGGGCCTATGGGGTCCCCGTGGAATGGTGAGGCGGTCAGCCCGGACGTGTTCAGAGCGCCCCGCCCGCCGCGGGCGGCGCGGTGGGATCCTCCCCCTCGTCTCCGGGGGCCTCGCGGGCCAGGTATTCCTCGGCCAGCAGCGGGTTGTCCCGGGCGCGGCGCACCACGTTGAGCAGGTCGGACATGGCGGCGACCTCCTCCACCTGCTCCTTGAGGAACCAGCCCAGGAACTGCTCGCCCTGGAAGTCGCCGTCCTCGCGGGCCAGGGCGACCAGCGCGTTGATCTGGCCGGTGACCGTGCGCTCCTGGTCGAGCGCCACCTGCACGGGCTCGACCACGTCGGCGAACCTCGTGCGCGGCGGATCGCACCCCGGGACGACGACCTCGGCGCCAGCGTCCATCACGTACTGGACGATCATCATCGCGTGGTTTCGCTCCTCCACGGCCTGGGCGTAGAAGTGCGTGGCCAGGCGAGGCAGGGTGTCGGCGTCATAGTGCACGGCTATGGCCACGTACTGCTGGTGGGCGGCGAACTCGTGGCCCACCTGCTCGTTGAGTGCGGCGACGAAGCGGTCGGAGGGCATGGATGGCATGCTATGGAGCCTCCCGGCGGCGGGGAAGCGACGTTAGGCCTACCTAACGAGTCTGCTACCTTGGCACGTGCATGGCCGCCGCTTCCATCCCCGTCAAGGCCAAGAAGCGCTGCTGCAAGTCCTCGCCGCGCTGCAAGCGATGTCCGGTGGTGCTCAAGCGCCTCAGCGGCGAGGGCCTGGCCGAGCGCGAGGACAAGCGCCACTACCTGCTCTCCCCCGACCTGAAGAAGAAGCAGCTCAAGGCCGCGCGCAAACGCTGAGCGTCCACCACGCGGCCGGCACCCTCGACGGCGCCCTCGCCCCCGCCGATACCCTTCGCGCGATGTCCACCGCTCTGGTCACCGGCGGCGCCGGCTTCCTGGGGTCGCATCTGTGCGACGAGCTGCTGCGCCGCGGACGCCGGGTGATCTGCGTGGACAACGTGGAGACGGGCTCCCTGCGCAACATCGCGCACATCCGCCACGATCGCTTTCGCCACCTCAACCTCGACATCATCACGCCCTACTTCGTCGACGACGAGCAGGTCGACTTCGTCTACCACCTGGCCTCGCCGGCCTCGCCGATCGACTACCTGCGCCTGCCGCTGCACACGCTCAAGGTCGGATCGCACGGCACCCACCACACGCTGGGGCTGGCCAAGCAGCACCGCGCGCGCTTTCTGCTGGCCTCCACCTCGGAGGTCTACGGCGACC
>DASZCY010000287.1:0-9110 GCA_035942615.1 Solirubrobacteraceae bacterium
CCTCGAGCGCACGGGGAACCTGACAGGGGGCTTTTGGAGCCCGTACGGCACTGCGGTCCGGTTACGCTGACAGCGCCCGCCAGGTCGAACGAGCGCGTCGCGGCTGGCCCTACAGCGCCGCGGTGCGACGTCTCCACGTCCGCTGGGACACGACCTGATGGTCGCGCTGCTAGACGCGGTGGAGGCCCGCGTCGAGCGGATCGTGATCGAACGTCTACGCGACAACACTTATTTCGCGACGCTGACGGTGGTGTCCGGCGGAGATCCGCGCGAGGTCGACGCGCGACCGAGCGACTCGCTCAACCTCGCCATACGTGCGGGCGCTCCCATCCACGTCGCAAGCGACGTCATCGACGCTGCCGAAGTGGAAACGGCCTGGCCCCCCAATGAGCCTACGGCCGGTGGCGACAGCGAGCCGCCGTGGACGCCAGTCGGCAAGCGGCGCAGTCCCCCCGCGCGCCGAAGTACGCCATCGGCGAGGACTCGCCGACGATGCTGCGCCTGGCTGCGAGTCAAGCACGCGACCTCGGCCACGACTTCGTCGGGCCGCTCACCTCTTGCTGGGCATCCTCGCCAGCGACGACGATCCTGCCGGACGGCTCCTCCGCCACGGGATCGGGCTGGCCCCCACACGCGAGGCAGTCGCATCGCTCCTCGCCGACGCGCAGGAAACCACCGCGCCGCGAGACACGACACGCCTGAGCCCGCGCGCGGTGGTCGCGATGGCCCGAGCGAGGATTGAGGCCCTTCGGCGGGGCACACGGGACATCGCGCCGATCCACCTCTTGCTCGCGCTCGTACAGAGTCGGATGCTACCGACGTCCCTGGACTTAGCAGCATCGACCTCGCGGCCGTGCGCGACGACGCGCGAACCCAGCTCGAGGCCTGCTCCTAGCAACGTGGAACGGGGCGCCGCAGCCTGCCGCGCGGTGCCGGACGGCGCGGCAGGCTACCGGGTCAGCTGCTGCGGCGAAACAGCGCTCGCCTGAGCGGCGGGCGGCTGTGGTCGAACTGCGCGATCACGGCGTTGACCCCCACGATCACCAGTCCAGACAGGATGTTGACGGTCGTCAGCTTGCCGATCGAGCCCTGAAGCTTCGCCGCGGCCGGCGGCGTGTCGGGCGCCGGGGTGAGAGGTGCCTCCAGCGGGACGCGGCCGTCATCTCCCTGCCTGCCCAGCCGGATGTGCTGGACCACGGTGGCCACCCCGGACGCTACCGCGACCGACATGAGCCCATCCTTGACCACGCTGAGGGTTCGTTCCGTGCCGGTCAGCTTGTCCGGGCGCGTCTCGGTGGCGCGCGCCGCCAGCCACCCGGCGGCCGCAGCGCCCAGCCCGAGAGCGTTGATGGGGTTGTACGCGGCGTAGGCCGCGTTGGTCACCTTGCCGCGCTCAGCAGTGTCGGAGATGTTGGTCACCGACCTGTTGAACGCCAGCCTGCCGAACAGCGAGCCGCCCACCCAAGCGGCCAAACCGACATCGTGCGCCACGCGGGTGACATGGGCGGTGGGTCCTTGGGGCATCCAGACCTCCAGATTGTTGAAGCCGATCCAGTCGACCTTTACGCCGGGGGGCAGGAGTATGCGCGACCGGTCGCGATTGCACTACCCGAACATCGGTCCGCCAGGCAGGGTGTCTTCGAACCGCGTCGCCGATGCCTTGCGACGTCGACGCGCGATCCCCGACTGGCTTGCTGCCGTCCCCTCGGGCGTTCGGCCTGCCGCTGGACGCGTGCCCGCCCGAGCGCCACCATCTGGGCATGTCGAGCTGGAGTGAGTTCGAGGCCGCCGCTCCGGCGCTCGCCCGGGAGGTCCGCCGGCGCCTGGACGCCCACGCCCACAAGACGCTGGCCACCCTGCGCAGGGACGGCTCGCCGCGCATCTCGGGTACGGAGACCGTGCTGGCCGAGGGGGAGCTGTGGATCGGGTCGATGTGGCAGGCACGCAAGGCGCGCGACCTCCTGCGCGACCCGCGCTTCGCCCTGCACAGCGGCTCCGACGACCCGCCGGACTGGAGCGGCGACGCCAAGCTCGCCGGGGTCGTCGAGGAGGTCACCGATCCTGAGCGCGTGCGGGCCATCAACGGGGGTGGCGCCTCGGCCGGGCCCTCGCACCTCTTCCGGCTCGACCTGCGCGAGGTCTCGACGGTCAGCCTCGACGCCGGCCGGCAGGCCCTGGTGATCGAGGTCTGGACCCCCGCCGGCGGCGTGCGGACCCTCGCGCCCTCCCAGGCGCAGGAGTGAGCGCCCGCCTGGTGGCCGAGCTGCGCGGGCCGCAGGCCCGCCGCGGCGGCCAGGGGGTCAGAGCCCTCGCAGGGCGATGGCCAGCCGGTCGGTGTCGACGGCGCCCTCCCGTGTGACCGTCCACTCGCCCGTGGCCTCGAAGGCCCGCAGATCGAGGACGGTGGAGGGGGTGCCCGGCAGCTCGCCGCCGTCGAGCACGAGGTCGGCCGCCTCGCGCAGCGACGCGGGAACGTCGTCCAGGTGCCGCGCGTCGGGGCCCCCGGAGGCGTTGGCGCTGGACTGCATGACCGGCCAGCGCACCGCGTGGAGCGCGGCCAGCGCCGGAGGGAGGGCGGGCACCCGCAGGCCCAGCGTGCCCGGGTCGGAACCGCAGGCCAGCGGGAAGCGGCCCGCCGGGTTGGGCAGCAGGGCGGTGATCGCCCCGGGCAGCAACGCCTCGAGTGCCGCGCTGGTGCGCCGGCCGAGCTCGGGCAGCGCGGTCAGGGCGAGCTCGAGGGAGAAGAGCATCACCGCCGCCGGCTTGCCGGCGGCGCGGCGCTTGAGGAGGTACAGGCGCTGGACGGTCTCCTCGGCCTCGGGGTCGCAGGCCAGCCCGTAGACCGTGTCAGCGGGAAACAGCGCGATCCCGCCGACCGCCATGCAGCGCTCGAAGGTGCACGCGTCGTCGGCGGTCAGGCTCGTCACCGGGTGGCCACCACGACGCGCTCGATCCCCGCGAGGTCCCGGCGCACGGCGGTCGCCGTGAACCCGGCCTCGACCGCCAGGGCCTCCACGACGGCGGCCTGGCCGGCGCCGACCTCGACCGCCAGCAGCCGCGCCGTGCTGGCGATGGCCACGGGCACGAGCCGGCGGACGACGGCCAGCCCGTCGGGCCCGGCGAAGAGGGCGTCGGGCGGCTCGTGGCCTGCGACGTCGCGCGGGAGGGCGGCGCCCTCGGGAACGTAGGGCGGGTTGGACAGGATGACGTCGGGCCGCAGGCCACCGAGCAGGTCACCCTCCACGAACGTGACCTCGAGGCCCAGTCGACGGGCGTTCTCGCGCGCCACCGCGAGCGCCCCGCTGCTCACATCGGTGGCGGCCAGCTCGAGGTCGGGGCGCTCGTCCTTGAGGGCGAGGGCGATCGCTCCGCTACCCGTGCCGACGTCGAGCACGCGCGCTCCCGGGGCCTGCTCGAGCCCGATCTCGACCAGAAGCTCGGTCTCCGGGCGGGGAATCAGCACGCGCGGGTCCACCCGGAGCTCGAGGTGGCGAAAGCCTCGGCGACCCAGCAGGTAGGCGACGGGCTCGCGCCGCGCCGAGCGCCGGCGCACGAGGTCCTGGAAGCGGCGCACCGCCTCGCCGGCCACCTCGCGCCCCGGATCGAGGAACAGGGTGGTGCGCTGGACGCCCAGCGCGTGGGCGAGCAGCAGCTCGGCGTCCAGGCGGGGGGTGGCCGAGCCGCTCGCGGCGATGGCGACCACCGCGGAGTCGAGCGCGTCGCGGACCGTCGCCCCGCGCAGCGCGCTCACGCGGGCGCCGCGGCCTGCGCCTCGAGACGTCGCCGCTTCTCGTCGCTCTGCAGCGCCTCCGTGAGCTCGTCGAGCTCCCCGGTCAACACCGCGTCGAGGTTGTGAACGGTGAGCTTGATGCGGTGATCGGTCACGCGCCGCTCGCCGTAGTTGTAGGTGCGGATCTTCTCCGAGCGCTCGCCCGTGCCCACCTGGGCGCGGCGGTCGGCGGCCAGCTCGGCCTGCTGGGCGGCCTGGGCCTGCTCGAGCAGCCGCGCGCGCAGCACGCGCATGGCCTTCTCGCGGTTCTGCAGCTGGGACTTCTCGTCCTGCATCGAGACCACCAGCCCTGACGGCTTGTGGGTGATGCGCACCGCGGAGTCGGTGGTGTTGACCGACTGGCCGCCCGGTCCCGAGGAGCGGTACACGTCTATCTGCAGGTCGTTGGGGTCGACGTGCACGTCGACGTCCTCGGCCTCGGGCAGCACGGAGACGGTGGCCGTGGAGGTGTGGACGCGCCCCTGGGACTCGGTGGCCGGGACGCGCTGGACGCGATGCGTCCCGCCCTCGAACTTGAAGATGGAGTAGGCGCCGTCGCCTTTGATCGCGAAGGTGTACTTGCCCTCGCCGGCCTCCAGCGGCTCGGTCGACAGGCCGCGGCGCTCCGCGTAGCGCGTGAGCATGCGGTACAGGTCGCCGGCCCACAGCCCGGCCTCCTCGCCCCCCGCCCCGCCCTGCACCTCGACGATCACGTTCTTGTCGTCGTGGGGGTCGCGCTCGACCATGGCCAAGCGGATGTCATCTTCGAGGCGCGCGATCTCCGCCCGCGCGCGCTCCAGTAGCTCGCGGGCCTCGGGGTCCTCGGCCTCGGCCAGCAGCTCGCGCGCGCCCGCCTCGTCGTCCACCGCGCGGCGCCACTCCTCAGCGAGCCTGGCGGCGGGCTCGAGCTGACGGAAGGCGCGCCCGGCCTCGGCGAAGCGCCGCCGGTCGCCGACCACCTCAGGGTCGGAGATGTCGCGCGTGGCCTCCGCGAAGCGTGCCTCGATCTGGTCGACGAGCTGCTCGATCATCGCCCGGCAGCCTAGCCGCCGGCCCACGGGCCGGCGGCCGGCGGGCCGGTCAGGCGGCCACCTCCATGCCCACCGCGTCGGCGTGGTCCACGCCCGGCGTCTCGACGGCCAGCACGGCCTCCAGCGCCGCGATGGCCACCGCGAGTTGCGCGGGGTCGGGCTCGCGGGTGGTCAGGCGCTGGAGCTGCAGGCCGGGCCACATCAGCGCGCGCGCCCAGGGCCGGGTGCGGTTGCGACCGAACCACTTGAGGACCTCGAAGCTCAGCCCGGCGACGACCGGCACGGCCAGGATGCGCGAGGGGTAGAGCACGTACCACTCGGGCGAGCCCAGCGGGGCGAGCACGACGATGGCCAGGATCATCACGAGCAGCAGGAAGGTCGTCCCACAGCGAGGGTGCAGGCGACTGAAGCGACCCGCGCGCTCGGGCGTCAGCTCCTCCCCCGCCTCGAAGGCGTGGATGACCTTGTGCTCGGCCCCGTGGTACTCGAAGACCCGGCGCAGGTCGGGCAGGCGACTGACCAGCCACAGGTAGCCCAGAAAGATCGCGATGCGAAAGAGCTTCTCGACCACCACGAAGAGCAGCCCCCCGCCGGCGCCCGCGCCCGACAGCGAGGCCAGGCCGGCAGGCAGCAGGAAGAACAGCCCGATGGCCAGGCCCAGCCCGGTGGCGACCGCGAACGCCCACTGGCCGCGGCTGGTCTCCTCCTGACGGTCGGGCGGCAGTTGGGCGTCGGCCGAGATGCGCATGGCGCGCAGTCCCACGGCCAGCGACTCGCTCAGGGCGACGACCCCACGGACGACCGGCAAGCGCAGCAGGCGGTGGCGCTCGAGCGCCGAGGTCAGCGGAAACGAGCGCACCCGCACGTCACCCTCGGCGCGGCGCACCGCGACCGCCCAGGCCGAGACGCCGCGCATCATCACCCCCTCGAGCACCGCCTGCCCGCCGACGGGGGCGTCGCCCTGGGCGCTGAGCGTCCCCCCCCGCGCGGGCGGCGGCCGGCTCGGTGTTCACCGACGGGTTACTTCTCGCCGCGCTGGCGCCTGGCCGCGCGGCGGCGGAAGCGCTCGACCCGCCCGCCGGTGTCCACCAGCTTCTGGCGCCCCGTGTAGAAGGGGTGACAGTTGGAGCAGATCTCCACGTTGATCTTTTCCTGGGTGGAGCGGGTCGTGAACTCGTTGCCACACGTGCAGTGCACACGCGCCTCGACGTACTCGGGATGGATGTCGGTCTTCATGGTCGTCCCAGTGTAGGACCGGCCAGCCCTCAGTCGATCAGGCACGAGGGGGAGCGGCGGGTGGCGCGGCGTTGCACGTCCCCGTCGTGGTCATTCCAGCGGAAGCGCACCCTGACCATGTAGCGCTTGCCCACCTCGAGGGCCTCCACCCGCTTGGTGAACACGAAGCCGCTGCGCCGCCGCTCCGAGCGCTCCCAGCCGTCGAAGCCGGGCACGTCTCGCAGGCGGATCCACCCTCCGCCGCCGCGCTCGAACAGCGAGAAGCGCATGGCCATGCGCTCTGTGCCCGCCCGCGCGGGCATCGTCGCGGTGAACTCCGCGAAGCGGTCCTCGTCCAGGGCACCGGACGCGCAGGCCGAGCGCTCCACGCCCAGTTTCAGCTTGTCGCCGCGCGCGGCATCGGCCACCGGCGCGAGGACGGCGAGCAGGACCGCGGCGAGCAGGACCGAGCGGCGCATCACCGATGTGAACGCGCGGACCAGCCCGGAGTTTCGCCTTCGCTTCAGGTCTGCTGGTACAGGGGGCCGTCGCCGCCTTCGGGGGTGGTCAGTCGCCCCCCCTTGGCCGTGATGGCGCCGCACTGCACGCAGTTGGTGTAGTTGACGGTCACGTCGACCTCGCCCTGCCTCGGGGCGTCCTCGGGAATCTCGTAGACGCCGGCGGGGCACATCCACGCCCACGTCTCGGCGATCTCGCGCGGCACGTTACGCTGCACGCGGATGTGGTTGGGAGCATCGTCGCGGGTGGCGTTCCCTGAGATGTATACCGACGAGAGCTTGTCGAAGATGTACTTGCCGTCGGGCTTGGGATAGCGGTCCTTCGTCTTGCCGATGAACATCGGCTGGTGGTCGTTGCGATGCCAGGACCACCGCCCCCCGGGGAACCTGCCCTTGGTGGCGATGAGCATGTTGACGATCGGCCCGCCCTGCAGAAAACCACGCTGGAAGGGCTGTCGGGTGTTGCGCACCTCGTAGAGCTCCTGACCGATCTGTGACTCCTCCACGGCGTCGTCGTAGGCCGCAAACGACGACGCGCCCTGCTTGAGCGACGCGTAGATGGCCTCGGCGGCCAGCTTGCCGGAGGTCAGGCAGTGGTGCACGCCCTTCAGCGACACCGTGTCCACCATGCCGCCCGCGTCGCCGACCAGCACCGCGCCGGGCATGGACAGCCTGGGCATCGACCAGTAGCCGCCACCGGGTAGCGCCTTGGCCCCCCAGCTCACGCGCTCGCCGCCCTCCAGCACCTTGCGCACCATGCGATGGGTCTTGAACAGCTGGAGCAGGTCGTGGGCCGAGGTGGTCGCGTCGGCGTACTCGAGGTCGATCACGAAGCCGATGGACACCAGGTCGTCGCCGGTCTTCTCGTCCTTCATCGGATACAGCCACGTGCCGCCGATCTGTCCGTAGCGGGAGCTCAGCTTGAGCGGCCAGGGACCGATGGTGTGGATGACGCGATCCAGCGGCTTTGGGACCTTCCAGATCTCCTTGACGCCGAGCTCCCACACCTGGGGCTCGCGGTCCTCGGCCAGGCCGAACTCGCGGATGGCCGCACCCGTGAGGTGGCCCCAGCAGCCCTCGGCTAGCACGGTGGCCCGGGCCTTGACGTCGGTGCCCGGCTCGAAGTTGCCAAGCGGCTCGCCGTCCCTGCCCCGGCCCTTGTCGCCCGAGCGCACGCCGACCACGCGACCGTCCTCGACGATGAGCTGCGAGGCGGACGTCTCGGTGAGTATGTAGGCGCCGCCCTCCTCGGCCTTCCGCGCCTGGTAGCGCGCCAGGGCCGACACCGATATCACCTCGTTGCCGTGGTTCTTGAACGGTGGCGGCGGGGGGATCTTCAGCGACCGCTTTCCGCCGGGTAGCAGGTAGACGGCTTCCTTCTTCACCTCGCCGAAGGCGAAGCCCTCCCTGCGCCAGTCCTCGCGCGAGAGCTCGGGAAAGAGCTCCTGCAGCGGACCGGGGCGCATCACCGCCCCCGACAGGCTGTGCGCGCCACACACCTTTGCCTTCTCGATGATCGCGACCGGGACCTCGCCCAGACGCTCCATGGTCCCCGGGTCGTCGCCCAGAAGCTGGAGCAGGCGGTTGGCGCAGGCCAGCCCGGCAGTGCCCCCGCCGACGATGGCCACGCCCACGTCGATGCGCTCGTCCTCGTCGTCGAGGCCGCGCTTGATGAACTCCTCCGGGGAGTCGACCGGCGGCGGATCGGCCGCCGGGACGACGTTTCCCTTCTCCATTCCGCGCGGCATGGCTGGAGCTACCCGCCCTTCCTGGCCTTGAGGGCCTCGTTGAGCTTGGGCACGATCTTGTTGAGATCGCCGACCACGCCGAGGTCGGAGAACTCGAAGATCGGAGCGTTGGCGTCCTTGTTGATGGCCACGATGTTCTCCGAGGACTGCATGCCGACCTTGTGCTGGATGGCCCCCGAGATGCCCGCGGCGAGGTACAGCTTGGGCGCGACGGTCTTGCCCGTCTGCCCGATCTGGGCTGCGTAGGGGTACCAACCTGCATCCACCACGGCGCGCGTGGCGGCCACCGCGCCGCCGAGGGTCCCGGCCAGCGCCTCGAGCTGCTCAAAGCCCTCGGCCTTGCCCAGCCCGCGGCCGCCTGCGATCAGCAGGTCGGCGCCCTCGATGTCCACGTCGGCGCCGCGCTGCTCGCCGCGGGTGACCATGGTGGCCTTGGTCGACCACTCGGACAGCTCGACGTCGAGGTCCTCGACGGTGGCCGGGCCCGAGCCGGACTCGGTGGCCTCGAAGGCGTTGAGGCGGGCGATGACGATCCCGAAGCCCTTGTAGCGGGAGGTCGAGATCGAGGAGTCGCCGTGGATCGGGCGCTCGGCGGTCAGCCGACCCCCGTCGACGTTGACCGCGGTGACCTCCATGGTCACCCCGGCCCCCAGGCGCGCGGCCAGGCCCGCGCCGATCTCGAAGCCCAGCAGGCCACCGCCGAACAGCGCGTAGTCGTACCCGTTGTCCTGGATGACCTTGGCCATCGCGTCGACGACCGGCGCGCCGAGGCCCTCGGGCGCGCGGGCGCGGAAGACCTTCTGGGCCCCGTACTTGCCGAGCGACGAGC
>DASZCY010000288.1:0-3509 GCA_035942615.1 Solirubrobacteraceae bacterium
GGGCTCGCCGAGCGTGCAGCGCAGGCCCGTCTCCTCCTCGACCTCACGCAGCGCGCACCCCTCCCAGCTCTCTCCGGCGTCGAGCTTGCCCTTGGGCAGCGACCAGTCGTCGTAGCGCGGACGGTGCACCACCGCAAGGCGTCCGTCGCGGACCACCACGCCGCCCGCCGCGCAGACCTGCGGTTCGCTCATGTCCTCAGCCTCTCACGAGCAGCCGGTGCCTACCCGCTGAGCGTGAGCTTGCGGGGCCCAGGTCGGAAGCCCAGCTCGACCAGCAGCGCCTCCAGCGCGGAGCCCACGACCGGCTCCCCGTTCACGCGTTCGAGCGCCAGGCGACGACCGGCCGCGCCGGTCACGAAGGTGGCCAGCGCCCCGAGGGACGCTCGCAGGCGGGGGTCCTCCTCTGCGACGAGCGTGAGCAGCCCCCTCCCGCCGCGCTCCACGAAGAGGACCGGCTCGGCGCCGGCCAGCACGACGTGGGCTCCGGCGCTGCGACTCGGCCGTCGGCCCGCCTCGGCCTCCGGCCAGCGCAGCGCGGCCCCGTAGGGCTGGGCGGGGTCGGTGGCCGCGAGCACGGTGGGGGGGCTCTCCTCGGGCGCGCGCTGCGAGCGCAGGCGCTCCACCGCGCCGGGCAGCGCGAACTGGGCACCCCCCAGCCCTGCGACGAAGTAGCCACGTCGGCAGACGCCGAGCGTCTCGAGCTGGCTGAGCGCGTCATACAGCGCGCTGAAGCCTCCGGGGATGCCCTCGGCGAGCACCTGCTCACGGGTGACGATGCCGTAGCGCTCCAGCAGCAGCTCGGCCAGCGTGCGCCGCTGCTCACCGGGCGCCGGAGCGGAGGCGAAGATCGAGGAGGTCAGCGACCAGCGGCCGGGCGGATGGGCCGGATGCGATCCCCCCGCCGTGCGGCGCGCACCGAAGCGCCGCGGCCGCGCCCGGGTGGCCTGCTGGCGGCGGGTCGCGCGCGCGAGCGTCATCCGCGGGGCGCGCAACGGCGCCCACGCGTCGTTGGTGACCTCGCCCGCCCACACGAGGTCCCATAGCGCCTCCTGCAGCGCCTCGGGTGCGACATCGAGCTCAGCCAGCAGATCGGTGAAGAAGCAGGGCGCGCGCGCCAGCCGCGCGCGCAGCGCCTCATGCGCGGCCTGCCCGGGCGCCTCGAGGCCGCGAGCGGGGAGCGCAGGGGGACCTATGGCCGCAGCGTCCTCACGCAGGTAGAGGGCCACGCGGCCGCCCTGACGCCCCAACGCTCCCGCGCCGACCCAGACCACCTCCCCACTCGCGCACAGCCCGTCCAGCCAGGTGCTCGAGTACGCGCCGATGCGCCGGGGCAGCACGTCGCGCTCCCACTCCCCGGCGGGCAGCGCCAGGCCCTGCAGGGCGACGAGCGTCTCGCGCAGGCGCTCCACGCCCGCGCCCGAACCCGCCCCGCCCGGCCAGTGGTCCACGCCCTGCCAGGCGGGCAGGAAGGCGGCGAAGGCACGCTGGTCGGCGGGCTCGATCTCCTTGCGCAGCGCGGCCAGGGAGGCGCGGCGCAGGCGGCGCAGGACCTCGGGGTCGCACCACTCCCGTTGCGTGCCACCCGGCCGCAGCTCGCCGTGCACCAGTGCGCCCTGGGCTTCCAGCGCGCGCAGGGCCGCGGAGACGTCCACGCCGTAGCGGGTGCGCAGCTCGCCCGTCGTGAAGGGCCCGTGGGTGCGCGCGTAGCGGGCGGCGAGCTTGACCAGCGCATCGGGCACGTCAGCGGTGAAGGCGGCCGGCAGGCCACCCGGGGGCACGGCGCCCAGCGCGTCGCGATACAGGCCGGCGTCGTCGGCGGCCACCCAGCGCTCCTCGACGCCCACGCGCAGGCGGATCGCCCGCCGCTCGCCCTCCAGGGCGCTCAGCAGTGCCTCGGCGTCCACGCCGGCCGCCACCCGGTCGGCGGCCTCGGCGGGCGCGAGGTCGCCGACGCGGCGCAGCACGTCGGCCAGCGCGTCCGCGGTGTCGGCTCGGGTGCGCCCCGACCGGTGGGCCAGGTCGGTCTCCACCTGCTCCAGGGCGCCCGGGTCGATCAGCTCGCGTAGCTCCTCCTGGCCCAGCAGCTCGCGCAGGAGGTCGCGGTCCAGGGCCAGCGCGGCCGCGCGGCGCTCGGCGTTGGGCGTGTCACCCTCGTACATGTAGGTAGCCACGTAGTCGAACAGCAGCGAGGAGGCGAAGGGCGAGGCGGTCGGCGTCTCAACCTCCACCAGCGACAGCTCGCGGCGGTGCAGCCGGGCCAGCAGGTCCTGCAGGCCGGGGAGATCGAACACGTCGCGCAGGCACTCGCGGTAGGTCTCGAGGATCACCGGGAAGTCGCGGTAGCGCTTGGCCACCTCCAGCAGCGTCTGGGCCTTCAGGCGCTGCTGCCACAGCGGGGTGCGCTTGCCGGGGTAGGCGCGCGGGATGAGCAGGGCGCGGCCCGCGTTCTCGCGAAAGCGCGCACCGAACAGGGCGCTGGAGCCCAGTTCTCCCACCACCCGCTCCTCCAGCTCGTCGGGCTCCAGCAGCACGAGGTCGGCGCCCGGGGGCTCGTCGGCGTCGGGCAGGTGCACGATGATCCCGTCGTCGCTCCAGATCGCGTCTGACTCCAGCCCCAGCTCGTCGCGGATCTTCCCGCTGAGGGCGAGCGCCCAGGCGCTGTGCACGCGGCCGCCGTAGGGGGAGAGGATGCACAGGCGCCAGTCACCGATCTCGTCGCGGAAGCGCTCGACGACCACGGTGCGGTCGGAGGGCACGACGCCGGTGGCCGCCTGCTGCTCGCGCAGGAAGTCGCTGAGGTTGCGCGCCGCCCGCTCGTCGAGGTCGTGGGACTTGGCCAGCGCCTCGTGGGGCTGGTCCACCGCCCAGCGGCTGAACGCGCCGACGGCCTCTCCCAGCGCCTTGGGGCGCCCGACCGAGTCCCCGCGCCAGAAGGGCACTGCCCCCGGCGCGCCCGGGGCGGGGGAGACCACCACGCGATCACGGCCGATCTCCTCGATGCGCCACGCCGAGGCACCCAGCAGGAAGGTCTGACCCGCGCGCGCCTCGTAGACCATCTCCTCGTCCAGCTCGCCCACGCGCCGCCCGTCGGGGAGGGTGACCGAGAACAGCCCGCGGTCGGGGATGGTGCCCGCGTTGGTGACCGCAAGCTGGCGCGCGCCTCTGCGCGGGCGGATCGTGCCGCCCACGCGGTCCCACACGATGCGCGGGCGCAGCTCGCCGAACTCGGCGGAGGGATAGCGCCCGTCGAGCATGTCGAGCACGTTCTCCAGCAGCGGTCGGCCCAACTCGGCGTACGTGTGCGTGCGGGTGACCAACGTGTGGAGGTCGTCCACGGCGACCGGTTCCTCGGCCGCCGCCGCGATGGACACCACGTGCTGGGCGAGCACGTCGAGGGCGTTGCGCGGCACCACGGTGGGCTCGATCTCCCCACGACGCATGAGCTGGGTGACCACGGCGCACTCCAGGAGATCGGCGCGGAACTTGGGGAAGATGCGTCCCTTGGAGAC
>DASZCY010000289.1:0-28567 GCA_035942615.1 Solirubrobacteraceae bacterium
TGCCGGCCGCCCGCGCGGCGTCGACGACCTGGCCGACCTTCTCGGCGCCGCCGATGTTGCCCGGATTGAGGCGGATGCAGTGCGCGCCCGCCTCGATCGACTTCAGCGCCAGCGTGTGGTTGAAGTGGATGTCGGCGATGATGGGGATCGGCGACTCGGCCACGATGGAGCGCAGCGCGTCGACGTCCTTCTCGCGCGGCACCGCCACGCGCACGATGTCCGCGCCCGCCTCGGCCACCTTGCGGATCTGGTCCATGGTGGCGGCCAGGTTGGCCGTCTCGGTCTTGGTCATCGTCTGGACCGCCACGGGGGCCCCGCCCCCGACGGGCACGCCGCCGACGTGGATCTGTCGCGCTGAGGCCATGCCCCGAGGATAGGAGAGGCGCGCCACTCGGACGCGGGCGGACGCGCCAGGCCTGTGCCGCGCGGTAGCGTCCGAGTCATGCCCGAACGCGTCGAGGTCGCCGGGGCGGGGCCGGTCAACGTCGCCGACTACGAGGCGCTGGCGGCCGAGCGTCTGGAGCCGGGCGTGCTGGGCTACTACGCCGGGGGCGCCGGCGACGAGCGCACGCTGCGCGACAACATCGCGGCCTTCGTCCGCCGGCGCCTGCGCCCCCGGGTGCTGGTGGACGTCAGCGAGGTCTCGACGTCCACCACGGTCCTGGACGCCGAGGTCTCCATGCCCGTGCTGATCGCCCCCACCGCGCTCCAGCGTCTGGCCCATCCCGACGGCGAGCCCGCGATGGCCCGAGCGGCCGCGGCGGCGGGCACGATCTTCACCCTCTCCACCCTGGCCACCTCCCGCCCCTCAGAGGTGGCCGGGCACGCCCCGCCGGCGCCGCGGTGGTTCCAGCTCTACGCCTTTCGCGACGCGGCGGTCACGCGCGCGCTGTGCGACGAGGCGGTCGACCACGGCTTCGACGCCGTGGTGCTCACCGTGGACGCACCCCGCGCCGGGCGGCGCGAGCGCGACCTGCGCACCGGCTTCGCCGTGCCGCCCGAGGTCGACATGCCCGCGGTGCGCGCCGCGCTGGGCGCGACCGCGTGCCCGACCCCGGCCGAGCTCTTCTCGCTGGTCGATCCGTCGCTGACCTGGCGCGCCCTTGAGCGGCTCGCCGATGACCTGCCCCTGCCGCTGGTGGTCAAGGGTATCCAGACCGCCGAGGACGCCGAGCTTGCCTGCGACCACGGCGCCGCGGCCGTGGTGGTCTCCAACCACGGCGGCCGCCAGCTCGACGGCGTCGCGGCCTCGCTCGACCTGCTCCCCGAGGTCGTCGACGCGGTCGAGGGACGCCTCGAGGTGCTGATGGACGGCGGCGTGCGCCGCGGCAGCGATGTCGCCGTTGCGCTCGCGCTGGGCGCGCGCGCCGTGCTGGTCGGGCGCCCTGCCCTGTGGGGCCTGGCCGCGGGCGGCGAGGCCGGCGCGCGTCACGTCCTCGAGCTGCTGGCGGAGGAGCTACGCCTCGCGCTGCTCCTGCTCGGCTGCCCTTCCCCCGCGGACGTGACGCGGGCGCACGTGACCTGACGAGCGAGGAGCTCTTCGAGCGACGTTTTGTCGCGGTACGCTGGAAGGATGCCGCGGCCCGCCGTTTTCGCCCGGTTACCAGTCGACCGAGTCGCTGCCCGCGACATGCCCTCAGCCAGCCACTACGCCGGGATTCATGGTGGGAGGGCGTGTGCAGCGCCCGCTCGCGCTGGTGGCGACGGCCGGCCTCCGTTACCGGGTCAGCGCAACCCGAACCCTTCCCCGGAGATGATCCGTTCCAGGTCGTTGGTGAGGCCCAGGGCGAACAGCGGGATGATCAGGAGGATCCCGACGAAGCTCGCGCGCTCCATGACCCAGAAAGGGATGCGCCGCCCCCGCACCTTTTCGACCAGCGCCCACAGGACGTGCCCGCCGTCGAGGGGCAGGAAGGGGAGCAGGTTGATGATGGCCAGGGACAGCGAGATCAGTCCGAGCAGACGGATGGCCAAGGCGACGTCCAAGGTGAAGGCCTGGCGGGTGGCCTCGTAGTTGCCGACCGGTCCGGAGATCATGTCCCGCGCCTCGGCGGAGTAGAACAGGCCAGCGAGGACTTCGGCGGTGAGGGCGGTGACCCGCCACATGGTCGCCAGGCTCTCGGAGGATGCCTCCAGTGGACCTGCCGGCTGGAGCGCGTCGCCGAACGCGAAGCCCAGCAGCATCCGGTCCAGCTCGGCGTCGTAGCGCGGGGAGATCTCGACACGGCGGGGCTCCTCGCCGGGCTGGCCCACCAGCAGGGAGACGGGCATCGCCGCACGGCAGCCCTCTCTGGGGGAGCCGGGGCACGCGCGGCTGCCGACGATGCTGGTCAGGCGCTCGATGCGCGCCCGGGTCTGCTCGACGGTGAGCTGCGGGGAGTCGATGCGGACGCCCTCGGCGGCCAGGATCATGTCACCGCGTTGAAGCTGTCCTTCGGCGGGGGACCCCTGTTCGACGACGCCGACGCTGACGCCCGGTCGCGGCGCGCCGTTGGCCCAGAAGAGGGCAGCAAGGATGACGAACGCCAGCAGGACGTTCACCGCCGGTCCGGCCAGGATGACCACGATGCGCTTCCACGCCGGCTGGCGGAAGTAGGCACGATGGGCCACCTCAGGCGGGATCTCCTCGCGGGCGTTCATGCCCGTGATCTTCACGTAGCCCCCCAGCGGGATCGGGCCGATGGCGTACTCCGTCTCCCCGCGCCGCACGCTTACCAGCGGCTTGCCCAAAAACAGCGAGAAACGCTCCACGCGCATGCCCAGCGCCTTGGCCGCGGCGAAGTGACCGGCCTCGTGGAGGATGATCAGGGCCGCGAAGCCCAGAAAGGCCAGGACCCAGCTCACGAGGCTCCCACCTGGGTGCGCTCCGCCCGCTCGTCAACGAGCTCGCCGGCCACGTCCCGAGCCTCGCGATCGGCCTCGATCAGCGACTCGAAGGCGCGCACCGGACCGGCGGGCACGCGCTCGAGCGTGCCCTCGATGACCGCCGGGATGCCCAGGAAGCTCAGCCGCCCGTCCAGGAAGGCGTGCACCGCGACCTCGTTGGCGGCGTTGAGCACGCACGGCGCGGTGCCCCCTGCGACGGCGGCCTGGCGGGACAGGCTGAGGGAGGGAAAGGCGTCGTGGTCGACCTCCTCAAAGGTCAGGCTCGCCACCTCGGCCAGCGACAGGGCGCGGGTCGGCACGTCGACGCTCTCTCCCTCGTGCAGGGCGTAGGAGATGGCCACGCGCATGTCGGGGTGGCCCAGGTGGGCCAGCGCGGCGCCGTCGGCCAGCACGGCCAGGCCGTGGACGATCGACTGCGGGTGCACGACGACGTCGATGCGCTCGTAGGGCACACCGAACAGGTGGTGGGCCTCGATGATCTCCAGGCCCTTGTTCATCAGCGTGGCCGAGTCGATGGTGATCTTCCCGCCCATGGCCCACGTCGGGTGGGCGAGGGCCTGCTCGACGGTAACTCCCTCCAAGTCGGCGCGGGTACGCCCGCGGAAGGGGCCGCCCGAAGCGGTGATGGTCAGGCGATCGACCTCGCCGGGGCGCCGACCGGCCAGCAGCTGATGGAGGGCGGCGTGCTCGGAGTCCACCGGGAGGATCTGCGCGCCGGTGGCCTGCGCGAGCTGCACGACCAGCTCGCCGCCCACGACCAGCGACTCCTTGTTGGCCAGGGCCAGGTCGATGCCCTCGCCGAGGGCCGCCACGGTCGGGCCCAGCCCGGCCGAGCCCACCAGCGCGTTGAGCACCAGGTCGGCGCCCGAGCCGACCACCAGCTCGACCAGACCCTCGGGACCGCTGAGCACCTCGCCCTCCGTCCACGCCTCGGCCGCGCGCGCCGCCGCGTCGGCGTTGGCCAGCGCGATGCGCGGTGCTGCGAAGCGCCGCGCCTGCTCGACCAGCGGCTCCCAGGAGGACTGCGCGCTAAGGCCTACGAGCTGCAGGTCGTCCGAGCGGGACAGCAGGTCCAGCGCCTGAGTGCCGATGGAGCCCGTCGACCCCAGGATGAGCAGGCGGCGGGGCACGCGCGCCAGCGTACCCGCCACCTCCGATCGGGTATGGAGGGGGCGTGGCCGAGCATGGCGATCCGATCTCCTACCTGATGCTGCCCACCGGCATCCCCGTCTTCAGCTCCGACGACCAGCATGTGGGCACCGTCCACCGCGTGCTGGCCGACGAGCGGGCGGACATCTTCGACGGGCTCATCCTCGACACCGAGGAGGGCAAGCGCTTCGTGGACGCCCCCGCCGTGGGCGACCTCTACGAGCGGGCCGCATTCCTCGACCTCACCGCCGCTCAGGCCCGCCACCTGCACGCGCCCGAGGGCAACCCGCCCGTGCTCGGGGTCGACGCCGACGACGCCGACGAGGGCGTGCTGCGCCGGCGGCTGCGCGAGACGTGGAACCTCATCTCGGGGAAGTACTAGGGGCGGAGCTCCGGTGGCCGACGAGGCGGCGCAGCATCCGCCCGGCCGCGTCGAAGGTCGAAGACACGGCTGGCACCATCACCAGGGTGAGCAGCGTGGCGGTCAGCAGCCCGCCGATCACCACCGCCCCCAGGGAGCGGGAGATGATCCCTCCCTCGCCCGAGAGGCCCGCGGCGAGCGGGAGCAGAGCGGCCATGGTCGCCAGAGCGGTCATCAGCACCGGGCGCACGCGCATGCGCGCCGCCTCCACCAGCGCCTCCGCGCCCGCGACGCCCGCCCGCCGGCGGCGCAGCGCGGTGTCCACCAGCAGGATCGAGTTGGCGACCACGATGCCGATCAGCAGCAGCTGTCCGATCATCGCTGGCAGGCCCAGCGCCGCGCCCGTGACGTAGAGGGCGAGCAGGCTGCCGATGCTCGAGAAGAGGATCGGCGCGAGGATGGTGACCGGCTGGCTGGTGGAGCCGAAGAAGACCACCAGGACGAGGTACACCAGCGCGACCGCGGCGAGCATGGCCAACCCAAGGTCGGAGAACATCTGGTCGATGAACTCCTGATCGCCGCCGATCTCCACGCGGGCCCCGCTGAGGCCGAGGTCGTCGATCTGGCCCTCGATGGCCTGGTTGATCGCGTTGACGTCGGCGCCCAGGGCACGCGCGGTGACGCGGACGGCCGGCTCCCCGTCGACGCGGGAACGCGTCCCTGCCGCCTGCTCGCGCTCGACGTCACCCACGTCGCCGACCGTCTCGGGCGCGTCCCGGGGTGGCGGAGCGGCGGGCGGCCCGCCCGCCGCCGGGGGCAGCGGCACGTCCTCCAGCGCGTCGGCGTCCTGGAGCAGGTCCTGCGGGGCACGGACCACCACGGGGATGGCCTCGTCGCCCACCGCGCCCGCCCTGGCCGAGGGCAGGAGCGCCGCGAGCGCCCTGGTGGCGCCGGCCTGGGCCGGGGTGCCGCGCTCCCCCGCGTCGACCTCGAGCACGAACTGGGTCTGCTCGTCGGCCGCCTCGCTCTCGACCTGGGCGACGTCGTCGCGGCGCTCGAGCAGTTCGGTCACGCGATCGGCGCCGCGCTCGGCCGCCTGCTGGTCCTCGCCGACGACCGTCGCCTCGAACTCGCCGGCCGGCGGTCCCTGCTCGAGCCGGTCGGCGGTGAAGCCCGCCGGATACTCGCGCTCGCCGAAGCGCCGCAGCTCGGCGACCACCCGGCCCACGTCGACGCCCTCCTCGAAGTTGACGAAGAACGCGCCGTCGCCGGTGTCCTCGACCGGGTCGATCTGCACGCCGGCGCCGCCGAAGGTGACCTGCGCGCTGCGCACGCCCTCGACCGCACGCAGGCGATCCTCGAGCGGGCGCAGCAGCCGCGCGGCGCGCTCGGCGCCCACCCCCGCGGGGAGGTCGACGGTGCCGAAGGCCTGCTGGGTGCCGCTGTCGGGCAGGAACTGGACAGCGATCCCGCCGCTGGCCACCACGCCGATCGTACCCGCGAGCGCCGCGACGGCCGCGACGATCACCACCAGGCGCCCGACCGGGCGGATGCCAAAGCGGGTGACCGGCGTGACGGTGCGCGCGAGCAGCCCCGGTCGCCGGCTAGGCGTCGCCCTGGGGCGCATGAAGGTCGCGCCCAGGGCGGGGATGACCGTCAAGGCCACCAGCAGCGAGGCGAGCAGTGCGACCGCCACGATGACCGAGAAGGAGAAGAAGATCTCCGAGACCAGGCCCCCCACGAGGCCGAGCGGCAGAAAGACCGCGGCGGTGGCCAGCGTCGAGGAGACGATTGCGTTGGCCACCTCGGTGGTGCCCTCGAGCGCTGCCTGCATGCGCGGCTCGCCGCGCTCCAGGTGCTGATGGATGCTCTCGAGCACCACGATCGCGTCGTCGATGACCCGACCGATGGCGATGGTGAGGCCGGCGAGGGTGATGATGTTCAGGCTCAGCCCGAGTGCGCTGGCGGCCAGGAGACCGCACACGATCGAGGTCGGGATCGACACCGCGGCGACCAGCGTGGGGCGCACCGAGCGCAGAAACAGGAAGATCACGACGACGGCGAGGCAGGCGCCCAGCACGCCCTCCAGCAGCAGGCCCTGGACCGACGCCTTCACGTCGCTTGCGGTTTCGAAGATCGTGTCGACCTCTACCTGCGGGAGCTCCCGCGCGGCCCGGGCCAGGACCGCCTGCGCCTCGTCGACGACCTCGACCTCGTTGGCGTCCTCCGCGGCGTAGAGGGACAGCGCGATCGACGGCTGGCCGTCAGTACGCGCGAAGCCCTCGCCCTGCGCGGCCTGGCGGCGGACCGCGGCCACGTCGCCCAGCTTGCGCCCATCGAAGATGGGAAGCTTCTCGAGGTCCTCGCGACCGCCGACCGCGCCGGGGTCGACGAGCAGCGGGGTGCGCGATCCCTCGCGCACCACCAGCCCGACGGGCGCCTCGCTCACGGCCGCCTCGACCTGGGCGGCGAGGCGGGCGGGAGCCTGCCCGCGGCGGACGGCGGCCTCGTCGATCTCGACCGCGTACTCCTCTTCGGCGCCGCCCTCGAGCTCGACGCGACCGACGCCCTCGATGGCCTCGAGCTCGTCGCGGATGTCGTCGGCGCGGTCAGTGAGCTCGGTCAGCTCGCCGTCGGTGCCCAGCGCCGCGTTGAGCACCGCCTGCTGGTCGAAGCCACCGCCGATGTCCAACTCGCCGGCGCCCTGGGGCAGGGGGACGGCGGCGAGTTCGCGCGCGAGATCCTCCTCGAAGGCTTGCGTGTCGGTGGCGTAGTCAAGCTCGGTGACCAGCGCCGCGCGCCCGTCGCTGGCCAGGGTCTGGGTCGTCTGGACCTCGTCGAGGCTGCCCGCCACCGCCGCGAGCGGCTGGGCGACCTGCTCGTCGACCTGCGCCGCGTCCAGGCCAGTGACCTCGACGTCGACGATCACGAACGGGAAGTCCACGTCGGGGAAGAACTGCTGGCGCAGGTCGCTGGCGGCGAGGACACCGGCGCCGAGGACCAGCAGGGTCGCCAGCGCCACCACCGAGCGGCGGCGCAGGCACCAGAGAACGATCAGCCGCACGGCTAGACCACCGCCGACCACACGTAGTAGCCCACCACCAGCGTGAAGAACGCGGCGTCGAGGCGGTCCAGCGCACCGCCGTGGGCGCCGAACAGGCGCCCCGTGTCCTTGGCGCCCAGGTCGCGCTTGATCCAGCTCTCGAAGATGTCTCCCACGGGGGCGGCGGTCGCCACGGCAAGGCCCAGCAGCAGCGCCTGGGTACCGCTCATCCAGTCCTGATAGAGACCGGCCAGCCACACGAAGACGACCGCGGTGGCCATCCCGACGACCAGGCCCTCGCGGGTCTTGTTGGGCGAGATCGAGGGCGCCAGGAGCGTGCGGCCGAAGCCGCGACCACCCACGTAGGCCCCGGTGTCCCCGGCGAAGGTGCCCACGAGGATCGAGACGATGACGCCGCCACCGTGCTCCAACTCGCGCAGCAGCACCGCGTGGGCGATGGCCAAGCCCACCCAGGTGAGGCCCAGCAGGGTGACCGCGATGCCCGCCATCCCGGGTGGGCGCGCCTGCACCAGCCCGACGGCGAACACGAGGGGGATCGTGGCCACCAGCGCCAGCAGCACGTGCGTCGCGTCACCGAAGAAGGCCGCGCAGCCCAGCCCGATCAGCCCGAGAAAGCCGCCCAGGCGCACGGGCTCCGCCTCGGCGGCCATGGTGTACAGCTCGTGTAGGCACACCAGCCCCAGCGCGACCGCACCGGCCAGAAAGACCCCGCCGCCCCACGTCACGATCACGATCGCAAAGACGATCGCCGGGATGGCCGCGAGCAGCCGCGGCCCCAGGTCGGAGCGCTTGCGGGAGGCCGACCCACCTCCCCCGCGCGTGGGAGGCGGTCCGGAGCGCGGAGGCGGGGGCGCAACCGTCATCAGCGTCCGCCGAAGCGCCGGCGGCGCGCCTCGAACTCGGCCAGGCTCTGCTCAAAGGCCTCGCGGCCGAAGTCGGGCCACAGCTCGTCGCGGAAGACCAGCTCGGAGTAGGCCGACTGCCACAGCAGGTAGTTGCTCAGGCGCCGCTCCCCGCTGGTGCGGATGATGATGTCCGGGTCGTGCATCTCGGGCGCGTAGAGCAGGCGCGCAAAGGCCTCCTCCCCCCCGCCCTCGTAGCGGGCGGCCGCGTCGACGATCTCCGCCCGCCCGCCGTAGTTGAAGGCCACGAAGAGGGTGATCCGCTCGTTGGCCGCGGTGCTCTCCTCGGCCCAGGCCATCTGTTCGATCAGCTCCGAACCCACCCCCTCCCGGCGACCCACGAAGCGCATGCGCACCCCCTGCTCGTGCAGCTCGGGCGTTTCGTCCAGGATGCGCTGGGAGAACATACCCATCAGCGCGGCCACCTCCTCGGGCGAGCGCGACCAGTTCTCGGTGGAGAACGAGTAGACGGTCAGCTCGCGCACGCCGAGGTCCACCGCGTCGCGCAGGCGGGCCTTCACCGTGTCGGCACCCGCCCGGTGGCCCTCGGCCACCGACAGGCCGCGCGCCTGCGCCCACCGACCGTTGCCGTCGGTGATGATCGCGACGTGGCGCGCGCTCACACCTCGAGGATCTCTTCTTCCTTGCCCTTGAGCAGCCCGTCGAGCTGGGCGACCTTCTCGTCGGTGAGCCGCTGGAGCTCTGCCTCGGCGCGGTGCTCGTCGTCGGCTCCCGTCTCGCCGCTCTCCTTGAGCTCGCGCAAGTCGTGCATGCAGTCGCGGCGGATGTTGCGGATGGCCACGCGGCCCTCCTCGGCGATCCCGCGCGCGACCTTGACCATCTCGCGCCGGCGTTCCTCGGTCATCTCGGGGATGACCAGGCGGATGATCTGGCCGTCGTTGTTGGGGGTCAGGCCCACCTGGGACTCGATGATGCCCTTCTCGATCGCCTTCATGGACGACTTGTCGTAGGGCTGGACGGTGAGCATGCGCGCCTCGGGGGCGTTGATGGTGGCCAGCTGGCGCAGCGGCGTCGGGGCGCCGTAGTAGTCCACAGTCACCCGGTCGAGCAGCTGGGGGCTGGCCCGCCCGGTGCGCACGGAGCCGAACTCCTGGGCGGTGGACTCCACGGACTTGCCCATGCGTTCGCGGGCATCGTCGAGCAGGGCGTCGGTCATCTCGCTCATGTGGCCACCACGGTCCCCACCTTCTCGCCGCACACTATCCGCTCGATGTTGCGCTCGTCGTCCATGTTGAAGACGTACAGTGGCAGCGCGTTCTCCATGCACAGCGTCAGCGCGGTGGCGTCCATGACCTTGAGCTGGCGCGAGAGCGCCTCCCGGTGGGTGATCTGCTCGATGAACTGCGCGTCGGGATCGGTGCGGGGGTCGGCCGAGAAGACGCCCTCCACCCCGTTCTTGGCCATCAGGATCGCCTCGGCGTGCACCTCCACCGCGCGCAGGGCCGCGGCGGTGGCGGTGGTGAAGAAGGGGTTGCCGGTGCCCGAGGCGAAGATCACGATGCGCCCCTTCTCGAGGTGGCACATGGCGCGCCGGCGGATGTAGGGCTCGGCCACCTCGGAGATGGTGATCGCGCTCTGCACCCGCGTGTCGGCCCCCTGCTTCTCCAGGGCGTCCTGGAGGGTGAGCGCGTTGAGCACGGTGGCCAGCATGCCCATGTAGTCGGCGGTGGCGCGGTCCATGCCCGAGGCCGCACCCTTGAGGCCCCGGTAGATGTTGCCCGCGCCGACCACCACGGCGATTTCGACGCCACGCGCGCGGACCCCCGCCACCTGCGTGGCGATGGCCTGCACGCGTGCCGGGTCGGTCCCGTACTGCAGGTCTCCCATGAGCGCCTCCCCCGACAGCTTGAGGAGGACGCGGGCGAAGACGGCCTGGGACGAAGGAGTGCCGGAGGCCGCCCCATGGCGAGCCGGAGGCGGGCCCCCAGGTCGCGAAAGCGACACCTGCTCCTACGTCCCGACCTGGAAGCGGGTGAAGCGGCGGATCACAACGTTCTCGCCGGTCTTGGCCGACAGCTCCGCGCGCAACTCCTCGATCGTCTTCCCCTGGTACTTGTCGGCGTTGACGTGGGGCTGGTGGAGCAGCACGACGTCCTCCAGCCACTTGCGCAGCTTGCCCTCGGCGATGCGCGGGCGCACGTGCTCGGGCCTGTCGGAGGCCTGCTGCTCGTAGACGCGCAGCTCGGCCTCGCGGTCCTCGGCGGGGACCTCCTCCTCGGTGACGTAGCGTGTCTGGGGCATGGCGGCCACGTGCAGCGCGACGTCGCGAGCGAAGGCGGTGAAGTCGTCGTTGCGCGCCACGAAGTCGGTGTTGCAGTCCACCTCGACGAGCACGCCGATCTTGCCGTTAGCGTGGATGTAGGACTGCACGGTGCCCTCGGTGGCCGCGCGACCGGCCAGCTTGGCCGCGCCGCTCAGCCCCTTGACGCGCAGCTGCTCGACGGCGGCGTCCATGTCGCCGCCCGTCTCCTGCAGCGCCTTTTTGCAGTCCATCATGCCCGCGCCGGTACGTTCGCGCAGGGCCTTGACGTCGCTGGCGGTGACGGTGCTCACGTCTGTGTCTCCTCGCTGCTCGCAGGGTTCTCGGTGCTGTCGGCAGCGGGCGGCGCCGCCTCCTCGGTCGGAGCCACCGGCTCCCCGGCGGGGGCACCGTCGGGATGGTCCTCCCCGCCCGGGGAGGCCTGGGGGGCCTCGGTCTCGGCGGCGGGGGCCTTGCGCTTGGGCGCGGCCTGGGTCTCCGCCGCGGTCTCCCTGCCTTCCACGGTCCCGGCGGCAGCCGCCTCGGTGATCGGCGCGACCTCCACGGCGGAGGCGGGATCGGGCGCCTGGGACTCGGCCTCCGCCGGCGGGGCGGGCTTGGGCGACGGGGGGCCCTCCTCGCCCGACTTGCGGGTGCGCTGGGCTTCGGGCGCGTTGGCCTGGGGGGTCACGTGGGGATCGGGGTGGGGGCGCCCCCCCTCCTGGACGGCCTGGGCCACCTCGGCTTCGGCGACCTGGCGATCGCCGCCCCCGTCGGCGGTGACGAGCTCGCGCTGGCGGGCGCGCTCTTCTTCGCGCGCCGCCTCCTCGCGAGCCGCCTGCTCCTCGGCCTCGCGGCGGGCGCGCTCCTCAGCCTCGCGGCGCGCCTGCTCTTCGGCCTCGCGGCGGGCGCGCTCCTCCTCCTCGCGGAAGAGGCGCTGGCCCTGGCCGACGACGTCGCCGATCGCCGCGGTGATCACCGCGCAGGAGCGGATGGCGTCGTCGTTGCCGGGCACGACGTAGTCGATGCCGTCGGGATCGCAGTTGGTGTCGACCAACCCGATGATCGGGATGCGCAGGCGCTGGGCCTCGTGCACGGCGATGACCTCGGTCTTGAGGTCGACGACGAACATGGCATCGGGGACGCGCTGCATGTTCTTCACTCCGCCCAGGTTGGCCTGCAGCTTGGCCAGGTCGGCCCGGGCGGCCAGGCGCTCGCGCGTGGGCAGCAGCTCCAGCTGGCCCTCGCTTTCGTAGCGCTCGAGGTCGTGCAGGCGCTTGATGCGCGCGCTCATGGTCTGGAAGTTGGTCAGCAGGCCACCCAGCCAGCGGTGGTTGACGTAGGGCATGCCCGCGTCCTGGGCGACGTCCTTGACGGCGTCGCGGGCCTGTTTCTTGGTGCCCACGAACAGGACGGTGCCCCCGCGGTGGGCCAGGGCGGAGGCGAACTCGCGCGCCTCCTTGAGGAGCGCCTGTGTCTTGAGCAGGTCGATGAGGTAGATGCCGGCCGCCTCGCCGTGGATGAAGCGGCGCATCTTGGGGTTCCAGCGGCGCGTCTGGTGGCCGAAGTGTACGCCGGCCTCCAGCAGCTCCTTGATGCCGACCTCGGCCATGTGCTGCTCCCTTGCTTGTGCGTGCGGTTGGAAGGCCGTCCGGCGGTCGCGTGACCCACGGGCCATGGTGGCCAGCGGGCAGGGCCGCGCCCGGTGCTCCGGACGGGTCGGGGATGAGCCCTCAGTCTACGCGCCGCGCGCGCTGCAGCGCGGAGCGCAGGTCCTCGGGCAGCGGGGACTGCACGGCGATCGCCGCGCCGGTGATGGGATGCGCGAAGGCCAGGCGGGCGGCATGCAGGAACTGGCGCGCCAGCCCGAAGGCGCCCGCGCGCCCGTACTCGGGGTCGCCGCACACTGGATGGCCGATGGCCTCCAGGTGAACGCGGATCTGGTGGGTGCGCCCGGTCTCCAGGCGCACGGCGAGCAGGCTCGCGGTGGGGAGGGCCTCCTCCAGCACGAAGTGGGTGACCGCGGCGCGCGGCTGGTCGGTGTCGGTCGACACCCGGGTGCGATGGCGGCGGTCGCGGCCGATCGGCGCGTCGACGGTGCCGGTGCGCGCCGGCGGGCGCCCGTCGACCAGCGCCACGTAGCGGCGCTCGATGTCGCGGGCGCGCAGCTGGGCCTTCAGCGCACGGTGGGCCTCCTCAGAGCGCGCGACCACCGGCAGCCCGGAGGTGTCGCGGTCCAGGCGATGGACGATGCCCGCCCGCGCCACGTCGTCGCCTCCGGCCACGCCCCGGGGCCCGAGCGCCTGGGCCAGGGTGCCGGTGGCGTGGCCGCGCGCCGGGTGGACCACCACGCCGGGGGGCTTGTCGACCACGAGCAGGTGCTCGTCCTCGTAGGCCAGCGCGTAGGAGGGATCGCGCGGGGGGTGGGCGTTCACGGGATCGGCCGGTTCGTCGACGTCCAGGCGCTCGCCCCCGGCCAGCGCGTGGCGCTTGGGGCGGGCCGTGCCGTCCACGAGCACGCGGCCGGCGTCGATGAGGCGCTGGGCGCGCGAGCGCGAGCCCAGCGGACCGGCCAAGAACGCGTCGAGGCGCTCCCCGGCGGCCTCAGGCGGGACCGGTAACTCCACCGGCGGCCGCCTTCTCCTCCCGCGCGCGCCGGCGATCGTGGCGCTCGACCACCACGAAGAGGGCCACGACGCCCACCGTGATGGCGCTGTCGGCCACGTTGAAGGCCGGCCAGGCCGGAAGCTTGACGAAATCCACCACCGCGCCCAGGCGGACGCGGTCGATGACGTTGCCCAGCGCCCCGCCCAGCAGCATGCCCACCGGCAGCCACAGGCCCGCCGTGGCCTCGTGGCGGGCGAAGTAGACCAGCAGCGCGGCCACGGCCAGCGCGACCACCGCGCCCACGATCACCTCCCGCCCTTCCAGCAGGCCGAAGGCCACGCCGGTGTTGCGGGTATTGACCAGGTCCACGAAGGGCAGCAACGCGCGGCGCTCGCCGGGCGCGAGCGCACCGATGACCAGGGCCTTGGCCACCTGGTCGAGCGCGACCACGGCCACCAGCACGGCTCCGGCCCGCGCCCAGGCCGCCCTGGTGGTCCTTTGGTCGTCTCTCGTGCCCACGTTACGAGCCGGGCCACCAGCTAGGACAGCGAGCGCAGAAGGCCGATCAACAGGCCGCCGACGATCTGCAGCGTCAAGATGGCCACGATGGCGCTGAGGTCGATCGGTCCCAGGGGCGGGACAAAGCGGCGGAAGAGGCGCAGGTAGGGCTCGCACACCTGGCGCAGGAAGGTGAGCACGGCATCGGACGCGCGCGAGTAGGGCAAGCGGGCTCCGGCGGCGAACACCAGCGACGAGATGATGTAGGCCACGATGAGGATCGTGTAGACGATCAGGAGCGCGTCGAGGAAGTCGGCGATGGCGTCGACGACCACTTAGGCCTGCTCCCCCAGCACGCCGGCCAGCGCGGCGTCGAAGGCTGCGCGCACCCCGTGGCGCTCCAGGGCAGCCAGCCCTCGGGCGGTCGAGCCGCCCGGTGAGGTGACCTCGCGTCGCACGGTCAGGGTGTCCATCCCACGGTGGCGGATCAGTTCCGCGCTGCCGCCCATGGTGCCGACCACCAGCTCGGCGGCCAGGTCGGCGGGTAGGCCGCGGCGCACGCCCGCGTCGACCTGGGCCTCGGCCAGCAGCGCGTAATAGGCGGGCGCATTGCTCATCAGACCCATGGCCGTGTCGATCTGCGCCTCGTCGAGGGTGATTACGGGCCCGAGGCGGTCGAATCGCTCGATCACCGCGCGCGTGAAGACCTCGTCCTCCTCGCCGTCGCGCGCGTGCAGGCACACGCCGCGGTTGACCTCCACCGGCGTGCTGGGCAGCACCCGCACCGCCGGCGTGTCGGGGTAGGCGCGCTTGACGGCCTGAAGCGCGACGCCGCCCAGGATGGAGACGACCCCCCGGGCGCGACCGGCCACCTCCGCGGCCACCGCCTCCAACTGGGCGGGCTTGTGGCAGAGCACCACGGCGTCGGCCTGCTCGGCGAGTTGCCCGTTGGTCTCCACGGCCTCGCCGCCGACCTCGGCAGCCAGCGCCCGCGCGCGCGCGGACAACACGTCGGTGCACAGCACCGGATCGCCCCAGCCGCGCGCCATGGCACGGGCCATGTTCCCTGAGCCGATCAGCCCCAGCCGCATCGGCCACCCAGTCTATGACTGGTTGAAGAAACCCTTCTCGATGAGGCGCGCGCGCTCTTCGGCCGAGATCTGGACGTTGCGCGGCGTGAGCATGAAGACCTTGTCGGCGATGCGCTGCATCCCGCCGTCCAGGGCGTACGTCAGGCCGCTGGCAAAGTCGATGAGGCGCTTGGCCAGGTCGGTGTCGGTGCCCTGCAGGTTGAGGATCACCGGGACGGTGTCCTTGAAGCGGTCGGCGACCTGCTGGGCGTCGTTGAAGGACTTGGGGACCACCAGGTGCACGCGCACGTCCCTTCCGTTTCGGCCCCCCTGCACGGGGCGCAGCTGCGCCGTGCGCGAGGATGGGGGGTCATCGTCGGCGAAGATCTCATCGAAGTCGCTGCCGCGCCGGCGGTTGGGCATCCGCCGGACGTTGGGCCGTTCGCGGTAGCGATCCTCCAGCTCGACCTCGGGCTGGAAGGCCTCCTCCTCCTCCTCGGGGTGGGGCTCGCGGTCCTCGGCCAGGCCAAAGTAGACCAACGCCCGGTGCCAGCTGTCCTTGAGGGCCATCTCGAAGGGAAGATTAGCCGCGGGTGGCCAGAATCCTGCTGCCGATCCGCACGATCGTCGCGCCCTCCTGGGCGGCCACCTCGAAGTCCTGGCTGGTGCCCATGGAGAGGTGGCGCAGGTTCCGCGCGGCGGCCAGCTCGCGCAGGGCGGCGAACCAGCGGCGGCTGTGCTCAGGGTCGCTGGCCTGCGGAGGCATGGTCATGAGGCCCACCGGGCTGCAGCCCCCGCCAGCGCGCAGGCGATCCAGGAGGGCGTCGAGCTCACCGGGCGCGAGGCCCGACTTTCCCTCCTCTCCGGCCACGTTGACCTCGACGAGGACCTCGAGCCCAGGGCGGCCGTGGCGGGCGAGCTGGTCGGCGGCCGAGTCGGAGGCCAGCGAGTGGATGCGACGCACCAGGGGGACGATCTGGCGGACCTTGCGGCTCTGCAGGTGGCCGATGAAGTCGAAGGTGAAGCGCTCGCCATGCTCGGCGTGCTTGGCCTGGAGATCCTGGGCGCGGTTCTCGCCGACCAGGGTGACGCCGGCCTCGTGCAGGGTGGCCAGGTCCTCGATGGGCACGTACTTGGTGGCGACGAGGATCTCCACCCGGTCGTCGGCGATGCGCGCGCGGACCTCCTCGAGCGCCTGGGCGATCAGGCTCGCCGACGCCATGCCACGCCCGCCTGGCGGCCGGTGACGCCACGGTCGCGGCGATGGGAGAAGAAGAGGTCGGGGTGGCACACCGTGCACAGGCCCGTGGCATGGACCTGGGCGACGCCGTGGCGGCGCAGGCGCCGCTCGGCGATGAGCGGGAGGTCGAGGTTGGCGCCGGCATGGATGACGGGATCCTCGTCGGCGAAGGCGGTGCGCACCTCGTCGCCGACCTGGTAGCAGCAGCGGTGCGCGCCCGGACCGATGAGCGCGGTGATCTCGCCCTGCCCGCTCAGGGCGTCGATGCCATGCTCGAGCACCCCGGCCACGAGGCCCCGCCAGCCGGCGTGGAGCATCGCGACGGCGCCGGGCGCGACGAGGGCGACGGGCAGGCAGTCGGCGGTGAGCACGGTACAGGCAAGCCCGGGAGCGGTGGTGGCCTGGCCGTCGGCATCACCTGCGTGGCCGGGTTGGGCAGCGCGGTCCACGTGGGCCTCGTGCACCTGGCGGCCGAGCGCGAGGCGGGCACCGACCGTCAGCTCGAGCCGCTGGCGGTTCTCGACGGTGTGCTCGGCGTCGTCGTCGGTGTTGACGCCGAGGTTGAGTGATGCGTAGGGGCCGGTGGAGACGCCTCCGTGGCGGGTCGTGAACAGGACGTGTCCGTCCTCGAGGTCCGCGGCGATGTGGCCCTCGCGCCAAGCGAACGGGTGGGGCAGCGCCGGCGAGGTGCTCGAGGGGGACATAGCGGGAGCCTAGGCGCCGGCGCGCGGGGGCACCTGCGCAGCCGGCGGTGGGCGGCTCCTGCGCAGAACGCGCCCAGCGGTCAGGCGGCGAGGGCGGCGGCGAGCTCGGGGCGATGCCCGGCCTCGATCGTCGCGTCGAGGCGGGCGGCCAGCGCGGCGCGCAGGCGCCGGCCGACGTCGGGCCCCGAGGCGATGCCGGCGGCGAGCAGGTCGTCGCCGGTGATCGAGAGGCGGACATGGCGCAACTCATCGAGAAACAGGCGCACCGGCTCTCCGGCGCCCAGTGCGCCGGCCAGCGCCACCGCCTCCAGGGGCTCCACGCTCAGGACGGCGTGCACCTGCGACGGGCGCTCCGCGCGCAGCGCCGCAGCAGCGATCTCCCCTGCCTCGACCAGCCGATCGAGCACAGCCAGCTCCCCCGCCGTGAACCCGCGCTGGGCGCCGTCCACCCCCCACCCGCCGAGCACCAGCAGGTCCTCGCGCCCCTCCCCGCCCAGCAGCGAGCGCGCCGCGTGGATGGCGGCGGGAGCGGATGCAGGGGCGCGCACCAACCCGAGACGCTCCATCCAGCCCAGCGCCGCGAGCGGCTCGGGCTCGGTGGCTGCCAGGCGCAGCTCGGCGCCGACGCGCGGACCGCTGACCGTCGCCAGCGCGCCCCCGCGCACGGCGGCGGCGGCCAGCTCGGCGGTGTGCTCCTCCAGCGCGAAGCCCAGGCGGGCCGCGTAGCGCGCGACGCGGTGCAGCCGGGTGGGGTCGTCGACGAACGAGGCGTCATGCAGCACCCGCAGCCGGCCTGCGGCCAGGTCGCCGAGGGCCCCCGGGACCTCGCGCAGGCTGCCGTCGGCCAGGCCGACGGCCAGCGCGTTGATGGCCACGTCGCGGCGCAGGAGGTCCTCCTCGAGGCTCGCGGGCTCGACCTCGGGCAGAGCACCGGGCTCGGGGTAGCGTTCGCGCCGTGCGGTGGCCAGGTCGACGGCGTGGCCCTCCAGGCGGGTGCTCGCCGTGCCAAAGCGCTCGTGGATCACCGCGCCGGGGTCAAGCTGGAGCGCCAGCACGGTCGCGTCGCCCTCCACCACCACGTCGAGCTCGCGCGGCTCGCGACCCAGCAGCAGATCGCGCACCGCGCCGCCCACCAGGTGCACGTGGGGGTGCTCGCCCAGCGCGCGCACGAGGGCTGCGCCGGCCGGCAGCGTGCGCAGGCGCGCGGGCAGCTCGGAGGGATCGGCCAGGGAGGGCATCGGCCGGAGTGTGGCGAAGCCCGCCCCTACGATGGCTGCGATGTCCGGCCCCGACCGCCGTCGACCGCGGTGGAGGCGGTGGGGACTCCTCGCCGTCGCGCTGCTGGCCCTGGTCGCCGGAGCGGCGACCGCCGCCCTGCGCAAGCCGGGGGACACCTTCGACCCCAGCGTGGAGTTCGCCCCCACGCAGCCCCAGGGCGCTGCCCCCGTCCCAACGCGCGGAGACGACGAGCCCGGCCGTCACCCCGCCGACGACGCGTTCGAGTGGCCCGTGTACGGCTTCACGAAGACTCGCACGCACGCGCTGGCCGTCCGCGGGCGCATGCGCCCGCCCTTCGAGCGGGCGTGGTCGGTCAACGCCCGCGCGCTGCTGGAGTTCACCCCGGTGCTGTGCGGGCGCACGCTCTTTCTGCTCAACAACACCGGCGCGCTGTATGCCATCTCGCGCACCACCGGCCAGGTGCGCTGGAAGCGCAACATGGGCTACCTCGCCGCGGCCTCGCCGACCTGCAGTCACGGCACGGTCTACGTGGTGCTGCTCTCACGCGGCAGGGGGGTGGAGGCGGGGCGGGTCGCCGCCGTGGACGCCGCCGACGGGCGCACCCGCTGGTCGCACGGGGTCCCCAGCCGGGCCGAGTCCTCCCCGCTGCTCGACGACGGCAGCCTCTTCTTCGGCACCGAGGACGGGACGGTATACCGCCTGCGCGCCGACGACGGCTCGACGGTCTGGCGCTACCGCGCCTCAGGCCCGGTGAAGGGCGCGCTGGCCCTGAGCGACGGCAAGCTGTTCTTCGGGACCTACGGCGGGACCCTGCATGCCATCACGCGCGATCGCGGGCGGCGAGTGTGGAGCGTGTCCCCCGACGGCGCGGCGAACTTCTACTCGAGCGCCGCGGTCGCCTACGGGCGGGTCTACATCGGCGGCACCGACGGCGCGGTCTACTCCTTCTCGGCGCGCGACGGCAAGCTGGCCTGGCGCCGGCGCACCGGCGACTTCGTGTACGCCTCGCCGGCGGTCACCACACCGCAGGGGGGCCCGCCCACCGTCTACGTCGGCTCCTACGACGGGCGCTTCTACGCCCTCGACGCCCGCTCGGGCTCCACGCGCTGGTCGCGCGTCCTGGGCGACCGCATCTCGGGCGCGGCCACGGTGATCGGCGACCTGGTCTTCGTCTCCGAGCTGGAGCAGAAGAAGACCTGGGCTCTAGGCGTCAACACCGGCAAGACGGTGTGGAGCACCGACCGCGGCGCCTTCAACCCGGCCATATCCGACGGGCGGCGGATCTACCTGCTGGGCTACAAGCGCATCTACGCGTTCGATCCGGCGGGCACGTCCTTCACCGCCCAGACCGCGCAGCGGCGCATCGACCGCCGGGCCGAGCGCGAGCGGGCCGACGAACGCGCGCAGCAGCGCCGCCGCGAGAAGTACCGCACCGCCCCTCACGGCCACCGGCACTCCAACAATCGCCAGGGGCGCCACTGCCACGGTCACCGCCACACCTACGCCGTGCGCGGCGACACCGTCACTTACACGCACGCCCATTGTCACGTGCACGTCAGGCGCGAATAGGGCTACCGGGGGCGGCCCAGGTGACCGCCGGAGGCCCCAGGTCGCGAAGGCCGACACGAGCTTTCAGCGGCGCACGGCGATTCCCGCCTCGGCCAGCGCGGCCTTGGCCTCCCCCACCGAGTAGGTGCCGAAGTGGAAGATGGAGGCCGCCAGCGCGGCGTCGGCGCCCGCACGCAGCCCCTCGGCCAGGTGGTCAAGCGTGCCCGCGCCGCCCGAGGCGATCACCGGCACGCCGACGGCCTTGCTGATCGCTGCGGTCAGCTCCAGGTCATAGCCGTCGCTGGTGCCGTCGCGGTCCATGCTCGTGAGCATGATCTCGCCCGCGCCGCGCTGGACGCCCTCGCGCGCCCACGCCACCGCGTCCCGGCCGGTGGGCGTGCGCCCACCGGCGACGTAGACCTCCCATCCGGGTGACGTCGCCGGGAGGTCGCCGGTTCCGGCGACCGGACGGCGAAACACCCTTTTCGCGTCAATCGCCAGCACCACGCACTGGGCTCCGAACACGTGGCCCAGCTCGTCGATCAGCTCGGGGCGCGCGACGGCGGCCGAGTTGACCGTGATCTTGTCGGCTCCTGCGTCCAGGACGGCCTGGGCATCGGCCTCCGAGCGGATGCCTCCTCCGATGGTGAAGGGGATGAAGACCTCGTCGGCGGTGCGCCGCGCGAGGTCGACCATGGTGGCGCGCCGGTCCGAGGTGGCCGTGATGTCCAGGAAGATGAGCTCGTCGGCACCCTCGGCGTCGTAGCGGGCGGCCAGCTCGACGGGATCGCCGGCGTCACGCAGCCCGACGAAGTTGGTCCCCTTGACCACACGTCCGCCGGTGACGTCCAGACAGGGAATGACGCGCTTGAGGTGGACGGGGTGCCTTTCGCCTCAGGCCGGCTGGGGCTCGGCGCGCTCCTCGAGGGCCTGCTGGCCCTCGGCCACGCTGAAGCGCCCCTCGTAGAGGGCCTTGCCGACGATGACCCCCGCGAGGTTGACGCGGCGCAGGCACGCCAGGGCACGCAGGTGCTCGACCGTTCCGATGCCCCCGGAGTACACGAAGCGCCCGCGTACCGCGTCGGCGACGTGACGCACCGAGTCGAGGTCCGGACCGTCGAGCATGCCGTCGTGGTCCACGTCGGTGTAGACGAAGGAGCGAACCCCGCGCTGCTGGAGGCGTGCGATCACATCGGCGGCGCGCATCTGCGTCGTCTGCTGCCAGCCCGAGGTCGACAGGTTGCCGCCCCGGGTGTCCACCGAGACGATCAGACGCTCGCCGAAGCCGGCCAGGACGTCGTCGAGGAAGTCGACGTCGGTGTAGACGGCGGTGCCCAGCACCACGCGGTCGGCGCCCGCGCGCAGCGCATCGCGCACGGCGGGCAGCGAGCGCAGCCCACCCCCGAACTGGACCGGTACCTTCAGCTCGGCGGTGATGCGTTCGAGGTGGTGCAGGTTCTGCGGCGCGCCGCTGCGCGCGCCGTCGAGGTCGACCACGTGCAGGAAGCGCGCGCCGTCCTCCACCCACGAGCGCGCCGCTTCCAGCGGGTCGTCCTCATAGACGGTCTTGGCGTCGAAGTCGCCGCGCACCAGACGGACAGCCTTGCCCTCGGAGATGTCGATGGCGGGATAGAGGATCACGTTACGGAGCCGATGGGCGGAGCGATCGGCGAGGACGGTAACCCTCGCTGAGGCTCACGAAGTTCTTGAGCAGGGTCAGACCCTCGTGCGAGGACTTCTCAGGGTGGCACTGGGCCCCGAACACGTTGTCTCGCTCCACGAGGGAGACGAAGCGCACGCCATAGGTCCCGTGGCCGAGGGCGACCTCCTCGCCCGTGGGCACGTAGGTGTGCACGTGGTAGAAGGCGGCGGTGTCGCCCAGCCCCGCGATCAGGGGTGAGCGGCGCGTGAACGTCACCTCGTTCCAGCCGATGTGGGGAAGCTTGAGCCCGCCGGCCGCCAGGCGCACCACCTCGCCGGGGAGGAGGCCGAGCCCGTCGGCGCCCTCGTGCTCGCTGGAGCGCTCGAAGAGCAGCTGCATGCCCAGGCACAGACCGAGCACGGGCACGCCGGCCAGGGCACGCTCGCGCACGAGCTCGTCGAGCCCGGCGCGGTGCAGGCGGCGCATGGCCTCGGGGAAGGCGCCCACGCCCGGGACGACCAGCCCGGACGCCTCGCGCAGTACGGCGGGGTCGTCGCTGAGCCGCGGCTGCCCGCCCACCCGCTCGAGCGCCTTGACCACCGAGCGGCGGTTGCCCATCGCGTAGTCGACCACCCCGATCACGTGAGCGTCCCCTTGGTGGAGGGCACGCCGCGCTGCGCGGGGTCGATGGCCACCGCGGAGCGCAGCGCGCGGGCCAGCGCCTTGAAGACCGCCTCGATCATGTGGTGAGCGTTGGTACCCTCCTCCACGCCGACGTGGAGGGTGATCCTGGCCGTCGAGGCCAGCGCGCGCAGGAACTCCTCCAGGAGCTCGTGATCGAAGCCCCCGGTGTCTCCGGGGGGCAGCGCGGCGGCGAAGGCCAGGTAGGGCCGGCCGGAGACATCGAGCGTGCACGAGGCCCGCGCCTCGTCCATGGGTACCACCGCGTGGCCGTAGCGGGCGATCCCGGCCCGGTCGCCCAGTGCCCGGTCCAGCGCCTGGCCCAGCGCGAGGCCGGTGTCCTCCACGGTGTGGTGGGCGCCCGTGCGCAGGTCCCCGCTGACGGCCAGCTCGAGGTCCAGGTGCCCGTGGCGGGCCAGCAGATCGAGCATGTGGTCCAGGAAGCCCACGCCGGTCAGCCGCGTGCCCCCGCCCTCTCCGTCCAGGCCCAGGGTGAGGCGCACGTCGGTCTCGGCGGTCCGGCGATGGATCTCCGCGCGGCGGGACATGGGCGTCGGCTCATCCTCGCGCATCCGCGCCGGCGGGCTCATCCCCCGCCGCCCCGCGAGCGCGCCTCCATCGATTCCGCGTGGAACTCGAGCCCCTCCGCGCGGGCGACAGCGGCCCCCGCGGGCGCGAGCGCACCGGCGGCCTCGCCCACCCGCACCTCGCTGACACGCCGGCGGAAGGCGCGCGGCCCCAGACCGGAGGCAAAGCGCGCCGCGCCCCCCGTGGGCAGGGTGTGGTTGGAGCCGGCCACGTAGTCGCTGAAGGCGGTACCGCTCGCGGCGCCCACCAGCACGCAGCCGGCGGCGCGCACTAGGTGGGCGAGCGCCTCGGCCTCGGGGCCCACGAGCTGGAGATGCTCGGGCGCCAGGTGCTCGGTGAAGGCCAGCGCCTCGCGCAGGGAGGCGGCCTGGGCCAGCAGGATGGGCGCCAGCTCGACGTCCGGCCGCCTGGCCGCCCCGGCCTCCACCTCGGCCTCCAGGAGATCCAGCAGCGCGGGGTCGTCGGAGACCGCGGCAGCCAGGGAGCCCGCTCCGTGCTCGGCCTGGGCGAGCAGGTCGAGCGCCAGCGCGTGGGCATCGGCCTCGCCGTCGCAGAGGATGAGCAGGTCGCTGGGACCGGCGAAGAGGTCGATGCCCACCTGGCCGGACAGCTGGCGCTTGGCCTCCTGGACGAACAGCAGGCCCGGGCCCGCGACCACGTCCACGCGCGGGATGCTCTGCGTGCCCAACGCGAGGGCGGCCACCGCCTGGGCGCCACCCATCCGGTACACCTCGGAGGCGCCCACCAGGGCGCAGGCGCCCAGCACGACGGGATGGGCGTCGCCGCCGGTGGCCGGGGGCGTGCACACGCACACCTCCTCCACTCCCGCCGCCCGCGCGGTGACCACGCCCATGACCACCGTCGAGGGGTAGGGCGAGCGCCCCCCGGGGACATAGATCGCCGCGCGGCGCACCGGCACCTCGCGCAGCGTCACGGTGTGGCCCTGGGGAAGGCGCACGGTGCGATCCTCGCCACCGGCCGCGTCAGCCACCATGGCGACATTGGTCACCGCCACGTCGAGGGCGGCGCGCACGGCGGGATCGAGCTGCGCCAGCGCCGCCTCGAGCTCCTCGGGCGTCACGCGCAGCGCAGGCGGGACCTCGCCGCCGGTGTCGAAGCGGGCCGTGAGCTCGCGCACCGCCTCGTCGCCGCCGGCGCGCACGGCGGCGACCACGTCGCGGACGACCTCCTCGACGGAGCCAGGTGCCGGCTGGAGCGCGCGCGCGCGGGCCGCGGTGCCCGCGGGGTCCCCGTCGACCGCGACACGCTCGAGCCTCATCGCAGCGCCCTCACCACCGCGTCGACCTCGTCCGCGCGCAGCTTGTGGGCCACGGGGTTGGCGATCAGGCGCGCGGTCGACGCGAACAGCTCCTCGCGGACGATCAGCCCGTTCTCGCGAAGCGTGGTGCCGGTGGCGGTGAGGTCGACGATCGCCTCCACCAAACCGGTCAGGGGAGCGAGCTCCACCGAGCCCTTGACCTCCACGATCTCCTCCTGGCGGCCGGTGCGCTCGAAGAAGGCCGCCGCCGTCTTGGGATACTTCGTGGCCACCCGCATCACGCCGAGACGGCGCAGCGCCTCGACCGAGGGGTCGGGGCCCGCGACGGTGGCCAGCACCATCGTGCAGTACCCGTAGCCGAGGTCGAGCAGCTCGTAGACGTCGCGTTCGCTCTGCTCGCTGAGCACGTCCTTGCCGGTGATGCCCAGGTCGGCCGCCCCGGCCTCCACGTAGGTGGGTACGTCGGAGGGTCGCATGGTCACCACGCCGACCTCGGCGAACAGCAGCCGGCGATCGTTGGAGCGCACCTCACCGGTGTCGACCCCCAGGCGGTCGAGGAGGTCGAGGGTCTCGCCGAACAGGGCCCCGCGGGGCACCGCGATCCGAAGCGGGAGGCTCACGCCCGGCCCTCCTGACCGGTCAGCGCGATGTGCAGCTTGTCGACGCCCAGCGCGAAGCCCACGGCGGGAAGCGGACGCCCGAAGCGACCGAGGAGGTCGTCGTATCGGCCACCTCCGCCCAGCGGCTCGCCCAGCGCGGGATCGTAGACCTCGAAGACCGCGCCCGTGTAGTAGCTCAGGTCGCGCGTGAGCCCGAGATCGAGGAGCACGCGGTCGGCCACCTCGGGGCTCAGGAGCTCGTGCACCCGGCGCAGCCCCTCGGTGGCGGGCAGCATGTCGAGCACCTCCAGGCCGCCCCGGGCTGAGGGTGCCGTAGTGAGTGCGGCGCGCGCCTCGGAGGTCAGATCCAGGGCCAACAGCTCGCGCTCGAGGCCCACGAAGTCGCGGGCCACCAGCGCCCGGAGGAGCACGGCCCGTGCCTCGAGGGGGACGCCGTGGGTCTCCAGCAGCGCCGGATAGAGCGCGGCGCTGCCCAGCCCCACGCGGTAGTCGCGCAGCCCGGCGGCGTCCAGGGCCGCGCAGAGCACGCGCAGCACCTCCACGGTCCCCTCCGGGGAGGGAGCCCCGACCAGCTCCACGCCGGCCTGGAGGAACTCGCGCATCTGGCCGCGGTGGGGGCGCACGCCGCGGTAGACGTCGGCCAGGTAGCAGAAGCGCAGCGGCGGCTCGACGTCCCCGTAGCGCGTCGCGGCCAGGCGCGCGATGGGCACCGTCATGTCCGGGCGCAGAGCGAGCACCTGGCCGTGCTCATCCATCACCCGGTACGCCGGCTGTGCTCCGCCCGCACGCTCAAGCACCTCCTGGTGCTCCAGGGCCGGGGTGGAGACTTCCCCGTAGTCCTCGCGCTCGAAGGTGCGAAGCAGCCCGTCGGTGATCGAGCGCAGCTCGCGCATCTCGTCGGGCAGGACATCGCGCGTCCCCGAGGGAAGAGGGTGAATGGCAAACACAGGTGACGTCGCCGGAGGTCGCCGGTCCCGGCGACCGTAGGCAAAACACGTCCTAGACGCCCACGGGCTCCACGGCCACCCGCTCGATGCGCGCCCCGAGCTCGCGCAGGCGCTCGTCGATGCGCTCGTAGCCGCGGTCGATCTGGCGAATGTTCCCGATCTCCGAACGGCCGTCGGCGCCCAAGGCGGCGATCAGCATGCTCATGCCCGCGCGGATGTCGGGCGACTCGACCCGGTCGCCGCGCAGGCGGCTGGGGCCGGTGACGATGGCGCGATGTGGGTCGCAGAGGGTGATGTCGGCGCCCATGCCCACGAGCTTGTCGGTGAAGATCAGGCGGTTCTCGAACATCCACTCGTGGATGAGCACCGCGCCGGCGCATTGGGTGGCCAGCGCCACGGCGATCGAGGTCAAGTCGGCCGGAAAGGCCGGCCACGGCCCGTCCTGCACCTTGATCTTGTGCTCGCCCACGTCGCGGGCGACCACGAGCTGCTGGCCGCCGGGCACCACCACGTCGTCGCCGTCCAGCTCCGAGCGCAGCCCAAGGCGATCGAAGACCAGACGGATCATGCGCAGGTCGCCGGGGATCGTGTCCTTGATGCGCAGCTCGCCGCCGGTGACGCCGGCCAGCACCATGAACGAGCCGATCTCGATGTGGTCGGGTCCGATGGCGTGGTCGCAGCCGTGCAGGTCCACGCGGCCGGAGACGGTGAGCACGTTGGAGCCGATGCCCTGGATGTCGGCGCCCATCTTGACCAGCATCCGCGCCAGGTCCTGCACGTGGGGCTCGCAGGCGGCGTTGCCGATCACGGTCACCCCCGGCGTGCGCGCGGCGGCCAGCAGGGTGTTCTCGGTGGCCATGACCGAGGGCTCGTCCATGAAGACGTCGTTGGCGGAGAGACCGCCTGGGGCCAGCAGCTCGATGTCACGCGAGTGCGCGAAGCCTGCCCCCAGCGCACGGAAGGCGTCCAGGTGGGGATCCAGGCGCCGGCGGCCGATGACGTCGCCGCCCGGCGGGGGCATCACGACGCGGCCGAAGCGAGCCAGCAGGGGCCCGGCCAGCAGGAAGGATGCCCGGATGCGCTCGGCCAGCTCGCGGGGGATCTGCACGTGGTCGGCGCTCAGGTCGCCCGCGCACAGGGAGAGCTCGTTGTCGCCCAGCCACGTCACGCGCACGCCCAGGGCCTCGAGAATCGAGATCATGGCCTCGACGTCCTTGATGTGGGGCACGTTGCGCAGCACGACCTCGTCCTCGGTCAGCAGCGAGGCGGCGAGGATGGGCAGGGCGCCGTTCTTGTTGCCGGCCGGCGTGACGGTGCCGGACAGCGGGGCGCCGCCATCGATGAGGAACTTCTCCACGGTGCGAGGGCGGTGAGAAAAGGAAGGATGAGCCCCGGCACGAGCCGAGGGCTGGGCTAGGGTAACAGCCATGGCGCGTCGGATTTCGCGCGACGAGGCGTGGTCCCTGCTCACCGAGTGGGTGGAGTCCCCGAGCCTGCGCCGCCACTGCCTGGCCGTCGAGGCGGCCATGGAGGCCTACGCTCGCCGGGAGGCGGACGCCGACGTGGAGCTTTGGCGCGTCACCGGCCTGCTGCACGACGCCGACTGGGAGCGCTTTCCCGACATGGACACCGGCCATCCCCGCCGGATCATGGAGGAGCTGCGCGACCGCGAGGCCCCCGAGGAGATGGTCCGTGCCATCGGCTCGCACGCCCCCTACCTGGGCATCTCGCGTGACAGCACCATGGAGAAAACCCTGTTCGCCGTCGACGAGCTGAGCGGGTTCCTGGTGGCCTGCGCCCACGTGCGCCCGCAGGGCATCTCCGGCCTCACGCCCAAGTCGGTCAACAAGAAGCTCAAGCAGCCAACCTTTGCCGCCGCCGTCGATCGGGACGAGCTGCGCAGCGGCGCCGAGGATCTGGGCGTCGACTTCGACGAGCACGTCCGCTGCGTGGTGGCCGCGCTGGAGGAGCGCGCCGAGGAGCTGGGCATCGCCTCGGGCGGCGAAGGCAGGGAAGCGGGTGTCGCGGGCGGTGCCGGCGGTCCTCCCGCCGCGGCCGGCGCGGGCTGATCACCCGCCTCCTGGCGCCCTACGCGCGCGTTCTGGCGGTGGGTCACGTGCCGGCCCTGATGGCGGGCACACTGGCGGGTCCCTATGGGCATGAGCGCGCTGGCCCTCGTGCCCTTCGTACAGGTGGTTGGCGTGCGCGTGCACCGCCGTGAGCGCCCTGACCGTGCTCGCCCGCCGGCGGACGCTGGCCTGAGCCCCTCAGCGCCCCTGCCAGCGACCGCCCCGCTTGGCCCACTCGAGCAGGTGCTCGGCCCCGCAGAAGGCATCGCCGATGCGGTGCTCCCCGCGGTGGCGCACGAGGAGCACGACATCCTCGCCGACGGGCTGGGCACATTGGGCGCAGCGCCCCAGGCCGTTGCCGTCGGGGTCGCCGATCGTCCCCGGGTCCCAATGGGCGCCCTGGATGATCCAGGGCACAACGTGCTCGAGGCGGCAGAAGACAGCCCGGCGCTCGCCGGCCGGCTCGGCTGCCCGCAGGCCGGACCCCGTCTCGACCTCGACGCCGCACCAGTTGCAGTGCTCGCCCATCAACCCAAAGGGTACTGTGGCCGGTGGATGGCCGGCTCCCCCCGCTCAGAGGCTCGGCGGGCCTCAGAACCCGCTGCGCGGCCCCTTCGCATAGCGGTGCTGGAGGGTGACGGGACCGGGCAGGAGCTACTCGACCAGGCGCTGCGCGTGCTCGCGCCCGACGTGCTCGGGATCGGGATCGAGCTCGAGCATTTCGACCTGTCCCTCGACCATCGCCGGGCGACCAACAACGCCGTCGTGCACGAAGCCGCCCGGGCCATGCGCGCGTGCGGCCTGGGCATCAAGGCCGCGACAGTGACGCCCGAGTCGCGACGACGTCGGCTCGCCCAACCGCCTCCTGCGCGAGGAGGTCGCTGGCAAGGTGATCATCCGCACGGGGCGGCGCATCCCCGGCGCGACGCCACTGGCCGGCGTCAACCACCCGGTCTCCGTCGTGCGAATGGCCGTGGGGGACGCCTACGGTGCGCAGCAATGCCGCGAGGGTGACGTCGGCGCGTCCGACGAGATCGCCCCTGCGCACCGAGCGCATCCACCCGCTCCACCTGCCGCGGTGAGCGAGTACGCCTTCCGCACCGCCGCGCGCATGCCCGGACGTGTACGGCGCTCCGAAGTGGACCGTCTCACCCCTCTATGAGGGCATGCTCAAGGAGCAGATGGACGCGGCCACCGCACATCACCCCGAAGT
>DASZCY010000290.1:0-13651 GCA_035942615.1 Solirubrobacteraceae bacterium
GACTTGTACGTGCTGATCGGCACCGGCTGCTGGCCGTGCTCCCCGCCCTGGTCCTCGTGCTTGCGCAGCTCGCACCCGGCGGCCTGGACCGCGGCCTGCAGGTCCTCCGCGCGCTGGGGGGGCAGCGAGACGTTCTGCACGTCCTCGGCCGTGGTCTCGACTGGACCGTCGCCGCCCGCGGCGGTGCTGTCGCCGCCGCTGAGCACGAGGGCCACGATGCCCGCCACCAGTGCCGTCACGAGCACGCCCCCGACGCCCATCTGCAGGAGCCGGGCACGCTTGGCCCGCTTGGCCTCCTCGCGCTCGGCCGCCTCGCGCTCGGCCCTGCGACGGGCCTTCTCCTCGGCACGCTGAGCCATCGAGGGGCAGGCTAGCGGGAGGCGCTGGCGCGCTGATGGCCCGCACGCACGGGCCTCCAGCATGCGTCCACGAAGGCGGCGATCTCGCCGGTCAGCCGGCGCGGGTTGACACGCAGCTCCACCACCGAGTCGGCCTCCAGCAGCCGCCCGTTGGGCAGCTCGTCGGCCAGCATGCCCGAGTCGGAGAAGGGATGGAGGGGGTCGCGGTGATGGCCGATGATCAGGGCGGGGGCCTCGAAGGTGCGCCGCAGGTCGCGGTGGGGTGCCACGCGGCCGAAGAAGATGCCCTGCAACACCGCGGCACTGGGTGCCGGGTCCTGGCGCAGGCTGTCCAGCAGGACGTCGCCCCAGAAGGGCAGCATCCGGCGCGGGACCGCGCGCGCCGCCCGCGAGAGGGCCTGCATCCAGGACTCGCCGAAGGTCAGGGCGACCAGCAGGGGGGTGAACACCACCGCGCAGGCCAGCAGCGCGTTGTCGAGGACGGGCATCTCGATGACCATGCCGCGCAGGCGATGCGGGGCGGCGTCGGCCACCTCCAGCGCGGCGTTGGCGCCCAGCGAGGTGCCTCCCACCACCGCCTGCTCGACGTCCAGGTGGTCGAGCAGCCCGACCACCTGCTGACCGAAGGCGGTCATCGAGTAGCGCCACATGTCGCGAGGGCGATCCGAGCGTCCGTGGCCCAGCAGGTCGAGCAGGACCACCCGATTGCCCCGCGCGGCCAGCTCGTGCGCCAGTGGCTGCTGCATGCGCGTGTTCAGCAGCAGACCGTGGACGAGCACCATCACGCGGGGACCCTCGCCGTAGGTCTCGAAGTGCAGGCGCTGGCCGTGGTACTCGAAGAACGGCATGCGGGCCGCACGGTACCCGCCCGGCGGGACGGGCGGGCCCGAGCGAGGCCTCGCATCCACCGGGAGTGAGCTCCTCGATCACATCCCGGCGCGGTCGACCTTGCGGTGGTAGCGCTCGCCGGCCTTGCCGCCCACCAGCGCAGCCGCGATCGTGGCGACCACGATCGCGGCCAGCGCCACCAGTCCGCCCACCGTCAACGAGCTCGTGGGAATGGGCACGGTGGGGACGTCGATCTGCTGGAGCAGGTTGTACTCGGAGCCGAAGACCAGCCCGAGCACGACGAGGGCGACGCTGACGGCAAGGCCGAACACCCACACGCCCAGGCCCTGCCGGGCGCCGTCGAAGCGAGACATCCGTCCGGCCACGTAGCCGCCGCCGAGGTAGGCGAGCGCGAGCACGAGCACCAGCAGTGCGCCGCCCACGATGCCGATCGCGTCAGCCGACTGCCTGGCTGCCTGCGCACCGAGGTCGATCGAGAAGCCCACCGCGGTCGCGATCGCCCCGAGCAGGGCGACGAGCAGCGCGGCCAGCGCGATCGCCACGAGCCATCCGAAGAACGCCGCGCCGATGTTGAAGCCGCCGAACTGGTCGCGCTGGCGGGCCCGTGTGTCCGCGAGGGCGCCGCGCCGCTCGTAGTGACGCTGCAGGTCGCGCTCGGTCTGGGCCGAAAGCGCTCGGTCAGCCGGGACCGACGGCGCGGCGCGCACATGGCTCGCCGCGACGGGCACCGTCACTGCCTTGTCGTCCGCCGTGGCCTCGTGGATGGGCACGAAGCGCCGTGTGCGCCCCAGGGGGCCGCTCTTGACGATCCCCCAGGTCGGCTGCTGGGTGTCGCGTGACAGGTAGACGTGCTCGAGCCTTCCGAGCCTGGTGTTGTCCTGGCCGACGACCCTACGTCCGGTCCACGACTGGACACCGCTCGTCGCGGCACCGCGCGTGGGGGCATTGCTGACCATCGTGTCGCTCCTCGCTCGACTCGGCCTAGGTGGCCCGGTAGGAGCCGGTGTCCGCGCCGTCCGACGTGGGCGCCGGGGCATCGGCGCCCCCCCACCGGGAGCGCTCCTGGCCCTGCTGAACCTGCTGCTGGCCGCGGTCGCGGGCGACCCGAGCGTCGTGGCGCACCTGCTCGCGCTGCTCCTGGCCCTTGCGGTAGGCGTCTTCGAGCATGCGCTCGGCCACGGGACGACCGCCCAGGCCGAAGGCCAGCGCGAGACCCAGAGCCATGGCGCCCATGGTGGCCGCAAAGGCGATCTGCACGATGCTCGGGGCGATCTGCAGCTGCGACAGAACCATGAAGCCGGCGATCACCATCACCAGCGCCGGCACGACGGTGCCGACGATCTTGCCCGTGGGCGTGTCGCCCATCAGCTTGCCGGCCGCGCCTCCCGCGGCACCGGCGACGATGGCGGCCACCACGAAGATGGCGATTGCGGCGATCACGTTGGGCAGGTAGGCCAGCACCTGGTTCATGAAGCCCGTCAGCGCGGGGATGCCCAGCTGCCCGATGGCCGAGAAGACGAAGAAGACGAAGACCAGGACGAAGACCACGCGGCTGATGCCGTTGGCCGGGCTCGCGTCGGGCGACACGCGATCGACGTACTTGCGTGCATCGGACTCGTTGAGCTTCTGGTCGACGCCGAGTTTCTCGAGCGCCTTGCGCACGATGGCCTTGACGACCTTGGCCACGACATAGCCGATGATGAGGATCACCAGAAAGCCGAGCAGTTTGGGCAGGAACTGGAACAGGCCATCCAGCGCGGTCTGGACGCTGTCGGCGATGCGGACTTGGGCGAGGGGCATGAGGTCTCCTGGGATCGGTTGCCTTGCTGGCCCCCCTGGGACGGACGAGATCGCCCGCCGGTTACGCAATGGACGAAAAGCCCTTAGCGGCGTAACCAAACGGGCCCGCGGGGCGTCCTAGGGTGTTTCAGATGGTCACCTTCGCGGAGAGGACACCAACCGCCGTGGACCCCGACCGGACGCTCGTCCAGGCTGCGCGCGCCGGCGACCCGACCGCCTTCGAGGCGCTCGCCCGACGCCACGGGGACACGGCGCTGCGCGTGGCCACGCGCATCGTCGGCCCCGACGACGCGCCCGACGTCTGCCAGGAGGCGCTGCTGCGGGCCTTCCACCGCCTGCCGCGCTTTCAGGAGACGGGGAGCTTCCGGGCCTGGCTGCTGCAGATCACCCACAACAGTGCCGTTGATGCTCTTGAGCGCCGGCGCAGCGACGCGACCGACCCCTCGGCGTTCGACGCCGAGCGCGACGCCGACCCGCAGCGAAGCCCGGCCGCCCGCCTCGAGGAGCACGAGCGGCGCGACCGCCTGCAAAGCAAGCTCGAGCTGCTGCGTCCCACCCACCGCGCGGTCCTCGTGCTGCGCGACGTCGAGGGGCTGAGCTACGACGAGATCGCCGAGATCACCCAGTCGCCGCTGGGCAGCGTGAAGGGGCGTCTGCACCGTGCCCGGGGCGAGCTCATCGACCTGCTGCGCGCCAACACCTACGACTGGGAGCTGCCTGGGTGAGCGTCGACGACGAGGAGGAGCTCACGCCGGCCGAGCGCGCCGTGGGCGCGCACCTGGTGGCGCTGCGCAGCGAGACCGCGCCGGCCGATCGCGCGCTCATCCGTCGCACCGTGGCCAGGGCACGCTGGCAGCGGGCGGTGCGCCTCCCGCTGCGCCTCGCGGGTGTCTTCGTCTCCGCGCTGGGCGACGCCCTGCGTCCGCTGCTCGGCACCCGCTCGCGCGGCGCCCGCCGGTGATGGTCGTCCTCGACCAGGCGGGCGAGGCACTCGGCGGGTTCCTCCCGCGTCTGGGCGGCGCCGTGGTCCTCCTGCTGGTGGGGCTCCTGGCGGCGCGGGTGCTGGGCCGGGTGACCACCCGCGGCCTGCAAGCCGCCAAGCTCGACGAGCTGGCCGAGCGCTGGGGCGTGCACGACACGCTGGAACGGGCCGGGCTCGAGCGATCGCTCGCACGGCTGGCGGGCGGCGCCCTGCGCGTCGCGCTTGTCGTGGTCGTGGTCTTCGCAGCACTCTCGCTGCTCGGGCTCCAGTTCCTCAGCGAGTCGCTCAACCAGGCGATCCTCTTCCTGCCGCGCATCCTCGCGGCGGCCGTCCTGCTGCTGGCGGGCGCCGTGCTGGCCGGCGTGGTCCGCGCCCGGGTCGACCGCGTGACACGCGAGATGGACCTGCGGGCGCCGCTGGGCCGCGTCGCCCAGGTCCTGGTGGTGGTGGTCTTCGCGCTCACCGCGGCGGCGCAGCTGGCGTTCTCCACCGCGATCCTGCTGACGCTGCTGGCCATCGTGCTCAGCGCGGCGGTCGCTGCCCCGGTGCTGGCCTTCGGGCTGGGCGGACGGGAGATCGCGCGAGCGCTCAGCGCCTCCTACTACGTGCGCGGCATCTTCGCTGTCGGCCACACGGTGACCGTCGCGGGCCACCGCGGCCGGATCGAGGCGATCGAGACCACTACGACGCTTCTGGTCACCGAGGACGGGCAGACGGTGTACGTGCCCAACCACCTGCTGCTCGAGTCCGTCGTCACGCGGCACCGATCGGTGGAAGACAGCGAGAGCGCCGGCTCGCCCGGCCCCCAGCGCTGACGCCGTGCCGCTAGCGTTCGCGGCTCACTCGGCAACTTCAGGAGGAGCGCATGGCGAAGGAACCCCGTCCGCTGCACGGCAAGGTCGCGGCCATCACCGGTGGCGCGCGCGGCATCGGGCGTGCGACCGCGCAGGCCTTCGCGCGCCAGGGCATGAAGGTTGCCATCGGCGATCTGGACCTCCAGTCCGCCCAGCAGACCGCCGCCGAGCTGGGGCCGGGTGCCGTCGCCTTCAGGCTCGACGTCACCGACCGCGACTCCTTCGCCGCGTTCCTGGACGGCACGCAGGAGCAGCTGGGGCCGCTCGACGTGCTGGTCAACAACGCGGGGATCATGCCGATCGGCCGTTTCCAGGATGAGGACGACGCCATCGCCCGCCGGCAGGTCGACATCAACCTGCACGGGGTCATCACCGGGACGAAGCTGGCGCTGCAGCGCATGGTCCCCCGCAACACCGGCGCGGTCGTCAACATCGCCTCCCAGGCCGGCAAGTTCGGCATACCCGGGGGGGCGACCTATTCGGCCACCAAGCACGCGGTCGTGGGCCTCAGCGAGGCGGTGCGCGGCGAGCTCACGCTCGAGGGCTCGGCCGTGGAGATCGTCTACGTCATGCCCGCGCTGGTCAACACCGAGCTGTCCGCCGGCACCACCCAGACGCGAGGGGTCAGGAAGGTCGAGCCCCACGAGGTAGCCGACGCGATCGTCCACGCCCTGCGCCACGGCATCGTCGACGTGTGGGTGCCCAGGAACACCAGGGCGATCGGGAAGGTCGCCGCGCTGCTGCCCCGCCGGGGCACCGACGCGGTGGCCCGGGTGCTCAAGGCCGACAGGGCGCTCTACGAGTTCGACGCCGGCGTGCGCCGCGAGTACGAGCTGCGCGCGGCACGCTCCCAGCCCGGGCTGGACCCTGGCGAGGACGCGCCCACGCAACTAGGCGAGCGATCTGGCTCCTGAAGCCTCAGGCCAGCGTGCGTGTCGTCCAGGACTCGGCCTCTCCGGCCAGCTGGGCGACGCGCGGGGGCAGCTCGCCCGCGACGAGGTCGGCGATCGTGACCCCCTCGAGCACCTCGCGCAGGTTGGTGCGAAGCGCGATCCACACCTCCTGCAACGGGCGGGCCGTGCCCGCGTACCTCGTCAGCTCGGGCGGGGCGCCGCGCACGGCGGCCAAGGGGCCGTCCACCGCTCGGATCACGTCGGCCACGGTGACGGCCCTGGCCGGCCGCGCCAGCCAGTAGCCGCCCTCCGGTCCCCGCCGGCTGGCCACGATGCCCGCCCGGCGCAGGGCGAGCAGGATGTTCTCCAGGAAGTTCAGCGGGATGTCCTGTGCCCCAGCCACCGCCTCGCGATGACAGCGCTCGCCGCCTGCCGCGGCGAGCTCCACCACCGCGCGGACGGCGTAGTCGGACTTGGCCGAGACGTGCACCCCACGAGTATCGCTGACGGCTACGCCGGGGTTGGCGAGGCCGTCGGGCCCATGGCTTCGCCCGGCCGCCGCGCCAGGCGCGCCGCCGCGGCCACGCCGGCCACCCAGGCCGCGAGGATCGCCGCGTACACCAAGCTGCGCGCCACGCCGCTCAGCGCCATCACGTCGAGCACCGGGTCCGCGTTGATGACCGCGATCAGCCCGCCGACCGCGCAGCCCAGCACGGCTGCCGGCAGGCGCTTTACCGCCCATGCCGCGAAGGGCGCGGCGATGACACCGCCGCCCATCAGCGCCAGCGCGTAGCTCAGCTGGATCCCCGCGCCGCCCAGTCCGAAGAGGAAGCCTATCGAGGCGCCGAGGGTGACCAGGAACTCCGAGGCGCTGATCGAGCCCACGACCTTGCGCGGCTCCATGCGGTCTGACGCCAGGAGGGCCGAAGTGCCCACAGGGCCCCAGCCGCCCCCGCCCATGGCATCGACCGCGCCGGCGCCCAGGCCCAGCGGGGCCAGGAGGCGTGCGGGCAAGCGCATGGCGATCTGGCGCCGCGGCGCGCGTCGGCGAGCGAAGCGCACGAGCACCAGCATTCCCAGCGCGACCAGAACCCCGCTGATCACCGGCTCGGCCGCCGAGAGGGACAGCGACGACAGGACGACCGCGCCGACGAACCCGCCGACGGCGCCGGGCAGGGCCATGATGCTCACCGTGCGCCAGTCGATGTTGCCAAAGCGCCAGTGCGACGCGCCGGATGCCAGAGGCGTCCCGAGCTCGGCCAGGTGGACGAGCTGCGAGGCCGCGGCGGGAGCGATGCCGCCGGCCAGCAGCACCGTGGTGCTCGTGACGCCGAAGGCCATGCCGAGCGATCCGTCCACGAGTTGGCCGGCGAGTCCTGCAAGGGCGATGAGGAAGAGCGTGGGTATTAGATCACCTTGTTGACAAGGTCGGTTGACAACGCGCCGCGGCAGAGTAGCATCCCCCTCGCCGCGAGCGCCTTCGTCAGCCTGATGCCGCGAAGCGGGTGCTCAGCCGGCCCGCAGCCACCCCGCGATCCGTGCGCCGATGCGCTCCCCCTGGTCTTCCTGGAGGAAGTGTCCCGCGTCGGCGAGGACCTCGGGCGGATCGCGGTGGATGGCCGACGTGAAGCGCTCTCCCATCTCCGGCGTGAGGACGGGGTCCTCGCTGCCCCAGAGGGTCAGGGTGGGCCGCGTGTCGGCGCCCAGCGCCTCGAGCACGCCCTGGCCGGTCTCGGCACCCGGCGCGTCGGGCGACTGGGGAAGCATCAGGGGGAAGGCCTTGGCCCCCGCCTTGGAGGCCGTGTTGGGAAACGGCGCGTCGTAGGCGGCGGCTACCTCCTCGCCGGGGTCGGTGTGACAGCCCTGGCGCACCAGCATGCCGATGGGCAGGTCCTCGGTGCGCTCGACGAAGGCGCGGAAGGCCTGCCAGGCGTCGCTCATGCGCTGGCGGCCGGTGAACAGCCCGGTGTCGAGGATGACCATCCGCTCGATGCGCTCGGGGTGCTCGACGGCGCAGCGCAGCCCGATGGGGCCGCCCCAGTCGTGCACCACCACCGTCGCGTCGCGCAGGTCGAGCTCCTCGAGCAGGGCGCCCGCCGCCGCGGTGTGGCGATCGTAGGAGTACCAGTCCTGGTCGATGGGCTTGTCCGAGCGCCCGAAGCCGGGCAGGTCGGGCGCGATGCAGCGAAAGCCCGCCTCGCGCACGGGCGGGATGACCTTGCGCCACAGGTACGACCATGTCGGCTCGCCGTGGAAGAACACCACCGGCGCCCCCTCGCCCACGTCGGCGTGGGCCAAGCGCAGCCCCTCCCATTTGCGGAAGGTCGGTGAGCCCAGCGCCTCGATCCCCGACAGGCCGGCGAAGACCTCGTCGGGCGTGCGCACCGCGTCGGTCACGCGCGCTCGGTGGCCTCCTGGCCGGGGGCCTGTGCACCATCCCTGCGGCCATAGCGCTCGCGGGCGGCCTCGAGCGCCTGCACGGCCTCCTCGCGTGCATACCAGCCGTCGACCTTCACCTGTATGCCCTGCGGCTGCTTGTAGATCGAGAAGAAGTGGCTGATCTCGTCGCGCAGTGCGCCCGGCAGGTCGTCCAGCGACTCGACCGTGTTCCAGTTGGGATCCTTCTGGGGGACGCAGACGATCTTGTCGTCGATGCCCTCCTCGTCGCGCATGCGAAAGAGGGCGATGATCTTCGCCGGGATCACGCAGCCGGGGAAGGTCGCTTCGCTCACGCACACCAGCGCGTCGAGCGGATCCCCGTCCTCGGCCATCGTGTCGGGGATGAATCCGTAGTCGGTGGGATACTGGACCGAGGAGAACAGAAAGCGATCGAGCTTGAGGGCGCCCAGCTCCGCGTCCCACTCGTACTTGTTGCGCGATCCACGCGGGATCTCGATGAGGACGTTGATCGGGTCCACGGCCCGGACCCTACCCGGCAGACGAGCGGAAAACCCGAACGCCCGCTCATCCGCCCAGCACCCCTAGCAGCTCGCGGCCGCGCGGTCCCACGGTGACGTGGATGGCCGCGGGCTCGCGCACCCAGGCGATGACGTCCAGCGACTGCAGGCGGTCGAGCATGAACTGCAGGGCCTGCGACTGGCGATCGCTGACGTAGCGGCGCTCGAGGTCGAAGGCAAAGCCGGTCGTGTGCAGGGAGTAGTCACGCGTGGCCTCGCCGTTGCCGTCCTCCAGCAGCGCCTGCTGGTAGTCGCGGTCGCGCGCGGTCGAGGTCACGACCAGGGGATCGTCGCCGGAGATCTGCCGCGCACCCGTGCCCAGGTACACCAGCACCGCCAGGGCCTCGGGGCGCAGCCCGCGATACAACCGGCGCGAGCGGTCCAGCTCGCGAGCGAGCTCGCCCATGTCGCCGTCGAGGCGCAGCCCGCCCGCTCGCAGGCGGTCGCGGTCGAGGGCCAGCAGGTCACCTGACGCGTAGGCGTCCTCGAGGTCCTCGCTGTCGGCGAACACCTCGGTCTCCGATTCGGGACGCAGGACCTCCTCGGAGGAGTTCTTCTCGTCGTGCAGCGTCTGCAGGCGCTCGAGTTCCTGCGGGTCGGCGCGCCACAGCGCCATGATGTCCTGCGCGGCGCCCACCCGCCACAGGTAGGTCGACGAGAAGTCGCCCAGGCCCAGCAGCTCGGCGTAGGTTTCGGGGTGTGTCCGCGGCGTGGCCTCGAAGTACAGCTGCGCGTAGGAGACGGCATCCTCGCCGTAGAGGTCGAGCACGTTGCGCAGGTTGCCCACGCCCATGTGGTAGCTGACCACCGCGAGGTCGGTGCGCCCCAGCTCTCCCCGGGCGAAGCGCAGGTAGCGCGCCGTGGCGGCCAGCGCCTTTGCGGGGTCGAAGCGCTCGTCGATGCGCGCGCGCTCGCGGCGCAGCTCGCGCCCCCGTCGCGTCCTGTTGCGCGCAAAGGCGCGCTCGATGCGCCCGCTCAGCTTCTCCGAGCGCTCCACGTCGATGCGCATGTCCAGCAGGTTCTGGCCCGTCTCGGCCAGGATCTGGGTGAGGCCGACGGCGACGGAGAGGTCGCCGTCGTCGCCGGCCACCGCGTTGGAGCGCCCCGCGCTCTCCAGCAGGACCATCCCCTCCAGCGTGTCGGCGGGCACGCCGGCCTGCGCCGCGGCGGCCTCGATCTGCGGGCGCCAGCGCGCGGTGCGCTGCGCGCTGCGCGCCGCGCCGCCGGGGCTGAGGGTGTAGAGCGGATGGGCGAAGCCCTCGCGCGCGCGCTGGACGTACTCCTCCTCGCGCTCGGGGTCCCAGGCCAGCGGGTCGAAGACCTCCTCCTCCTCCACGGCCTCGGCCGGTGCTGCGGGGACGAGCTTCTGGCCCGGCTGGGGGCGCACGACGGCGTCCTGCGAGCCGGTTGTGGCCAGCCACGCCCCGCCGGCCACGCCCAGGGCGAGCGCCACAAGGAACAGGGCCGCGACCGTGGGTGCCCGGAAGCGGCGGGGGAAGCGTCGGCGCGTGCCCACGGACACGCCCTCAGGGTGGCAGGAGGGATCCGCTCACCCGTCCCGCCGGAGCGCCTAGGGGGTTGGGGAATCCCCGCGGGCGACGGTCTGCGCCGCCAGCTTGCGGCTGGCCTCGTCGATCATCGCGCCGTCGAGCATCGCCACCCCGTGCGCCTCGCGCTCGGCGGCCTCGAGGGCGTCGAGCACGGCACGCGCGTGCTCGAGCTCCTGCGGACTGGGCGCGAAGAGGTCGTTGAGCACGTCGATCTGCGTGGGATGCAGGGCCCACTTGCCGTCGAAGCCCAGCGCGCGGGCGCGCTGCGCGCAGACCTCCAGGCCCTCGAGGTCCTCGATCGCCAGGTAGGGCCCGTCGATGGCCTGAAGGCCGGCGTCGCGCGCCGCGACCAGGACGGTGGCCATCACGTGGTGCCAGCGGTCGTCGGCCGGGTCGCCCCCGCCCGGCAGGCCGAGCGACGCCGAGAGGTCGGCATAGCCCACGACGAGGGTCTCCAGGCGCGCGCTGGCGTGGGCGATGGCGTGGATGTGGCGCAGGCCGGTCGCCGTCTCGATCAACGCCTGCAGTCCCACGGGTGTGTCGTGGCCCACCTCCTGCTCGACCATCCCGGCGAGGCGATCGACGAACTCGAGCTCGGCGGGCGATTCCACCTTGGGGACGACCAGCGAACCCAGCCCCGGGCCGGCGCCGGCGATGGTCTCGATCACGTCGCGATGGCACCACCGCGTGACCGGGCCGTTGATGCGCACGGCGACCGACCGCCCGTTCCAGCCTCCCTGCGCGACCGCTTCGGTCACGGCGGCCCGTGCCTGTCCCTTGGCGGATACGGCGACGGCGTCCTCCAGGTCGATGACCACCTCGTCGACGGCGAGCGCGCGCGCCTTGACGAGCATCTTCTCCGAGGAGCCGGGGACCGACAGGCAGGAACGCCGCGCGCGCATGCCGGGCAGGCTATCCACTAGGCTTGCCCCTCACCGAAGCGACGCGCGGCGGCGTCGCTCGGGCATGCGCAGAGAAGACGAAGGGGACGAGATGCTGCAGGCTGGGGAGCGAGTGCAGGTCGGCGGCCCCCACTTCGAGGACTTCGAGACCGGCCAGGTCTTCACCGGCCCGTCAATGACGCTCACCGACGGCCACGCCGCGCTGCACCAGGCGATCGTCGGCGACCGCATGCGCCTCGCGCTGGACGCCGGGCTGGGACAAGCCGTGACCGGCCGGGCCGAGCCGCTGGCCCATCCCAACCTCGTCTGCGACGTATCGATCGGCCAGTCCACGGAGCCGACCTTCCGGGTGCGCGGCAACCTCTTCTACCGCGGACTGGTCCTCCAGCGCCCCGTGCACGTCGGCGACACGCTGCGCACCACGACCGAGGTCGTCGGTCTCAAGCAGAACCGCCCACGGCCCGACGGCTCGGCCACCGGGCTCGTCGCACTGCGCATCCGCACCGCCGACCAGCACGGCGAACCGGTGCTCGACTTCTGGCGCTGCGCGATGATCCCCCTGCGCGACCCCGAGGTGCAGACCGGCCACGCGGACCGCTTCGAGTCGATCCCCCAGGAGCTGGACATGGACGAGGTGCGCGCCGCCGTGCCGCGCGACTGGTCCTTCCACGCCGCGCGCGAGCGCATGCCCGGGGCCCACGCCGGCGATCTGCGCGCGGGGACCGTCTTTGGCATGGAGGGGCGTGACACCGTCACCGCGGGGCCCGAGCTCGCGCGCCTGACCCTCAACGTCGCGAGGACCCACACCGACCCGGGCGGGGGCGCGCACGCCAGCCGACTGGTCTACGGCGGTTACACGATCGCCGTGGCCGCGGCGCAGGCCACGCGCGCGCTGCCCAACCTGCTGACGATCCTCGCCTGGCGCGGCTGCGAGCACACCGCCCCGGTCTTCGAGGACGACGTCCTGGGCACGGAGCTGACGGTGGAGGCCATCCAGCCCCTCGAGCTCGGCGATGACAGCTGCGCGCTGCTCGACCTGCGCGCGGTCGTGCACGCCGAGCGGGAGGGCGAGGAGGAGCCGGTGCAGGTGCTCGACTGGCGATTCATCGGCCTCATGGCGTGAGGCACCCACGAGAACAGGGAGGCAGACGATGAACGGCATCCTCGACGGCATGCGGGTGATCGAGGGCTCGGCGTTCGTGGCCGCCCCGCTGGGCGGCATGACGCTCGCGCAGATGGGCGCGGACGTGATCCGCTTCGACCCGATCGGCGGCGGCCTTGACTATCACCGCTGGCCGGTCAACGAGGACGACGTGTCGCTGTTCTGGCACGGGCTCAACAAGGGCAAGCGCTCGATCCAGATCGACCTGCGCAATCCCGAAGGCCGCGAGCTGGTCACCGCCCTGATCACCCAGCCGGGCGAGAGCAACGGCCTGTTCCTCACCAACTTCCCCCCCCAGGGCTGGCTGGGCTTTGAGACCCTCGCCGAGCAGCGTGGCGACGTCGTGATGGTCACCATCCTGGGTAACCACGACGGCTCATCGGCGGTGGATTACACCGTCAACCCCTCGACGGGCTTTCCCTGGGCCACGGGGCCGCGCCACCTCGACGTGCCCTTCAACCACCTGTTGCCCGCGTGGGATTGCATCACCGGCCAGATGGCCGTCTCGGGCCTGCTGGCCGCCGAGCGCCACCGTCGCCTCACCGGCGAGGGCCAGGAGGTGCGCATCGCGCTCTCGGACGTCGCCTTCGCGATGGTCGGCAACCTCGGGAAGATCGCCGAGGCCCAGGTGCTGGGACGCGACCGCGTCAAGGACCAGAACTACCTCTACGGGGCCTTCGGCCGCGACTTCATGACCAAGGACGGGCGCCACATCATGGTTCTGGCGCTGACGCCCAAGCAGTGGAAGAGCCTGGTCGAGGCCACCGAGCTCCACGAGGCCTTCGCCACGCTGGAGAAGATGATGGGTGTGGACCTGCGCAAGGAGGGTGATCGCTGGCGCGCGCGCGAGGTCATCGGGGCCGTGCTCAAGGAGTGGACGGTGCCGCGCACCATGGCCGAGATCGGCGAGATCTTTGATCGCCACGGCGTGAGCTGGGGGCCCTACCGGACCTTCCGCCAGGCGGTCGAGGAGGACCCGCGCTGCTCGACGGCCAACCCGATGTTCGAGCAGGTCGAGCAGCCGGGGATTGGCACCTACCTGACGCCCGGGTCGCCGCTGAGCTTCTCGGCCCTGGAGCGCCTGCCCCCGACGCGCGCCCCGCTGCTGGGCGAGCACACCGACCAGATCCTCGGCGAGGACCTCGGCCTCAGCGAGACGGAGATCGGGCGCCTGCACGACGAGGGCGTGGCCGCGGGTCCGACCATGCCGCTGGCCGCCTGACGGCGGCTGGCCGCGCCCTCCCCGCTCAGGGCGGCGGGGCGACCGGCTGGGGGCGAACCCAGCGCCGCTCGATGTCGGCCGTGCGCGCGGCGTCGAACAGCGCCTGGACCCGGAGCCCCTC
>DASZCY010000291.1:0-3693 GCA_035942615.1 Solirubrobacteraceae bacterium
CCCACACCTCAACGCGTGCGCTCGGCGCTCCGGCCTCCTCTGGCATCTCGTGGCTGTGGCAGCAGGCCAAGGGATACCTCAACACGCTGGCGCCACGCCGCACATGTGGGCGTGGGGCAGTAGCACCATCGCGCTGCTCGAGCCGCTGACGAGCGGGGGCGCGGTGGGAGACGACGGGGGCGCCGAGCAGACGTCAAGGCGAGCCACCGCAATGTGGGCACCCCAGGGGATCACGGTGCCCGCCTTTTCCGCGCCGGTGGCCGCCACCAAGATCGAGTCGCGCCTGTCGCTGCCGGGCGCGCAGCCCAACCGCTTTGGAAGCGGGGTCCGCACCGTGTGTGGGTCTATGCCTCGGTCCGGTGCGGGTGCGCTTTCGCCACGACGACGGCGCGGTGACCTGCGCGCAGGTGGTGGGGAACACGTGCGCCGCGCGCCGCGCGCCGCGCCTGAGCGACACCCGCCAGGCCGCCGCCCGACGGCGCGGCGCCATCGCTCGGCAGGACGCTGCTCAGATCGCCCGCCTGCTGCTGCTGCGCTTCGAGGACATCGGCCAGCGCCCCGCCGACGACGCCCTGGCCGCCGCGGCGGTGCGCTCGTACCGCGTATCGTCGAGGCATCCAGCGCGCCCTGCGCAATCTGGAAGACGAACGCGGACGCCTCACCGACACCCTGGAATGGGCGGTCAGGCGACAGGTCGTCCCGTGCGGGCGCCAGCCGCGCACCACGCGGCAGCGAATCCCCTCAGCGCTCCGCCGCGGGGCAGGCGATGCGAAAGTCGCAGATCGAGCAAGCGGCGTAGGAGGGCGTCGGCTCGAAGCCCTGGCCCTGGATCCCCTCGGCCACGGTCATCACGGTCTCCTCGATCCAGTCGGGATCGATCTCCTCCCGGGGCACGCGGACCTTCGCGTCGTCGAGCACGTAGAGGTAGGCCTGGTCGGCGGCCTCCAGCCTCCACGCCTCCCGGGCACCCACGGCGTAGAGCGACAGTTGCACGTCCTCGCGCAGCGCCGTGGCGCTGAGCGGTCGCCCGGTCTTGTAGTCGATGAGCTCATAGCCGCCGCCGGGCAGGCGGTCGACGCGGTCCACGCGCCCGCGCAGCGTGTGGGGTCCCATGCGAAAGGCAAAGCTGCGTTCGAACCACACCGGCTCGCCGGGCTCCCCGCGCGTGCGCTCGAAGTAGCGGCGCAGCGCGGCGTCGGCCTTGGCGCGCAGCTGGCGCTCCTGCTCGCTGTCGCCAAAGCCCGCGCGCCGCCATCCGGCTTCGAGCAGGCCCAGCAACTCGTCGAGGGTGCGGGTAGGTGGGCTCCCGTGTCGGTGGTAGCGCTCCAGCACCTGGTGGACGAGGATTCCGAAGCGCTGGTTGAGCGTGGGCTCCTGGGGAATGCGAAAGACCCGCGCGAACTTGTACTTCAGCGGGCACGTGCGGTAGGTCTCGATGTCCGAGGCCGACAGCGCGAGGCCCTCGCCCTTGCGCGGCAGGAAGGCCTCCAGCGAGGGCTCGCTGCGCGCCGCCGCGGTGGCCGCGCGGGCGCGACGCTCCTGCTCGGCCCCCAGCAGCGCGTCGTCCAGGCCCGAGGAGAGAAGGATCTCGCGCTGCTGGGCGGTGACCGCGCCGGCCAGGCGCTCGTTGACGGCGGCCAGCGCCTCGGGCAGCGACTGGTCGGCGGGGCGCTCGAGCAGGGCGCCGAGCTTGACCAGCTCGAGGTAGCGCACGACCGCGTGCGAGACGTCGAGGTCGGTGTCGAAGCGCAGCTCTCCCAGCGACTTGCCCACGCGCGCCACGTCAGCCAGGAGGTCGTCGCGCAGGCTCGTGAAGGCGGCATGCACCGTCTCCGCGGGCCCGAAGAGCTCCTCGTCGCGGTCCTCCCACGCGGCGTCCAGCGTGGCGCGCGCCTCCTCGGCGAAGGGGGAGGGCGGCTGGGTCGCGCCGCGCTCGGAGCGCTGTGCGAAGGCCAGCACCACGCCCTCGCACGCGCGTGTCATGGCCACGTGGAGCAGGCGGCGCATCCGCGCCTCGTGGGCGGCGCGGTCGTCCGGGGGAAGGCCCGCGGGCAGAAGCTCGTCGGGGATCGCCTCGACGGGGGCGTCGCGCGCGCCGGGCATCCGCGCGGCGTGGAGTCCCACCACGAAGACGTGATCGAGCTCGAGCGGGGCGGTGGCGTCCATCGCCGCCAGGCGCACGCCGCGCGCGCCGGCTCGCGGCTGCGCCGTAGGACCGGCCTCCTCCTCCCCCAGCCCGGCGCCGCTGACGGCGGCCAGGTAGCGCGCGAACTCGCGCGGCGTGGCCTGGGGGGAGCGGCGCACGTGAGCGGCGGCCAGCTCGGCCAGGTGCGCGAGGTTGACCAGGCGCTCCACGACGTCGGCGTGGGCGGCGAAGAGCTGCTGGCGACGCAGGCCGAGGTGTTCGATGAGGCGGTGGACGAACAGGTCGGGTCGTCCTGTGTCCAGCGCCGCGGAGGCCGAGCGGTGGAGCCTGAGGAAGGCCAGGATGCGCTCCCGCGCCTCGGGAGGCAGCTGCGGCGACTCGGTGGCCGCCACCAGCGCGCCGACCATGTCAAGCCTGCGCCGCCGGGCGATCTGCACGCAGCGCGCGAGGTCCACCGAGCGCAGCTCGATGGGCGGGCGGGCCAGCGCGCGTACCGCCGCGCCCGCGTCGGCGGGGTCGGTCAGCAGGCGCAGCCAGGCCAGCACGTCGCGCACCTCGGCGCGCGCGAAGAGGTCGGCCGCCCCCACGAGGTGCACCGCCATGCCGCGCTGCTCGAAGGCCAGGCGCAGCGCCTGACCCTCGCGGCGCACGGAGCGCACGAGCACCCCGATGCGCTCGGGCGGGGTGCCCGCGCGCACCAGGCGCTCGGCCTCCCCGGCCACCGCCTGGGCCTGGGCGCGCTCGTTGGCACAGCGCCAAAAGCGCAGCTCTCCCGCGCCCCCTCCCTCGAGGGGCAGGCCCAGGCGCGGCTGCACGGGGGCCACCACGGCGACGGCCGCGCGGGCGACGGCGGCCGGACAGCGCTGGGATGCCTCCAGCACGATCTCCGTCAGACGGGGATGGGCGACGCGCAGATCCTCGACGTTGCGCGTGGCCGCCGCGCGCAGGCGGGCAGTGGCCGCGTCGTCGTTGGCCGCAAGCCACAGGTTGCCCTCCCCGGCACCGCCGGCGGTGCCCGCGGCCAGCAGCTCGACGAGGCGCATGGCTGCGAAGGGCAGGTCCTGCGCGTCGTCGACCAGGAGATGGCGCACGCGGGCGCCCACGCGAGCCCGCACGTGCGGGCCGCCCGCCAGCAGCGCACCGGCGCGCAGCACCAGCTCGCCCTCGTCGAGCACGCCCTGCTCGGCGGCCAGGCGGTCATGCGCGGCGTAGAGCGCCGCCCGCTCACGTTCGTGTTCCGCACGCGCGCGCTGCTCCTCGTCGGCCTCGGGCAGGGCCGAGGCCCAGCGTTCGACCTCGCGCGCCGTGATGCCCTCCGCCTTGAGACGGTCGATGCGCTCGACCACGCGGGCCAGCAGCGCCGGTGGATCGGCCGCCACGTCATGGCGGCGCAGGCTCAGCTCGTCCACGCGCTCGAGCAGCATGGCCAGCCGGTCGCCGGCTCCAGCCGGAACGGCGAAGGGGTCCAGGCCCGCCTCGAGTGCCTCGTCGCGAAGCAGCCGCGCGCCCAGCCCGGACGGGGCGTGCACCGCCAGCTCCTCGTACGG
>DASZCY010000292.1:0-15237 GCA_035942615.1 Solirubrobacteraceae bacterium
CGCTGAGCACCCTGCCAAAGTGCACGTCGCCCTCGGCCAAAGCTGCCTGACGGACGACTTGAAGCTCGCTCCGAGGAAGGCTTAGAACGCGCTCAGCGACGTCGCCAGGGGTTTGTGCGACAGCCTCAGGCGGAAGCGGTAGCGATTGAGACGCCGCAGGACGCTCTCGAGAGTGCCGGAACCGTCGAGAGCGGCACTCTCGAGAGCGGGCCGTTGCGCACCATCGCGGAAGAGAGCAGCTCCCTCCGCTGCTGCGGGGACACCAGCTTCAACCGCACGTGGGTCGGGCGCAGGTTCAGTGGTGCCGCCTCGCGCGGAGCACCTTGTCATGCGTGTGGGGCGAACCTTCCCGCACGGGGTCGACACGCGGCCGCGTCTCGTCGACCTCGACCTCCCACTGCTCGTCAAGGCGTGCGCGGACGTCGGCGGGCTGCACATAGTCAGCGATCTCGAAGCCGTGGGCGCGCGCGTGATCGGAATCGACAGGCCAATGGCCGACGACCAGCAGGGTCCCCGCGGGAGCGACGGCGTCAAGAAGCGCGCGGATCGCCTCATCGCCGGGCGAGTGCCTCAAGGCCGGGTACAAAACGGACACTAGGTCGTAGGCCGCGGGCGATGGCGGCGACATCGCGATGTCCGCGAGGGCCCACTCAACGGTCACACCCGCCACGCGTGCGGCGGCGGCGGCACGCTCGAGCGCCACCTCCGACACGTCGACGCCGGCCACCTGCCAGCCGGCCCGGGCGAGCCAGATCGCATCCGCTCCCTCGCCGCACCCGACATCGAGCGCGCGTCCCGGTAGGCCCTCGGCGAGCTCGGCGACCAGCACACCGTTCGCCTTTCCGCTCCACAAATTCTCGCGGCGGCTCGCATACCGCTCGTCCCAGTCGATCCCGCTCACCAGCGCAAGATAGCTACTCGTCTTCTTGTCTCAGAGGACCGGCGCCTGCCGGCTGCCGGCTGCGTCGTAGAGCACCACTCACCTCATTGCCCGTGCGGCTCATGGCAGCCGCAGGAACTCCATTTTCCTCCAGGCCGGGCGGAAGCCGAGCTGCGCATAGATGTTCTTCGCTTTGCCCTCATCGTCCGCGACGATCCAGATGTCTCTGACATCGCCGGCGTCGTGAATCGCGGCGCGCGTGAGCGCCGTGCCACGTCCGCTGCCGCGGTAATCTGGGTGGACGTAGACGTGGGTGATCTCAACGGTGGCGCCGTCGCGCAGCACCTGGGCAAAGCCGACTAGAACCTGCCGCTCGCGTACCGCCAGGACCCGTGCACCGCTACGCAGGGCGACATCCCGCGCGGCGGCTAGGTACGGGGCGGGATTCTGGCCGGGGAAGTCCTCACGCGACCATGCAAGACGCAGGTCGCTTGCGGCGTCATAGGGGACCGCTTCGACTGACAGATCCGATGCGGGCGGCGGCGAAGCCTCGTGGCGCATCCAGACCAGCCGCTCCGCCCGCCAGCCCCGAGCCTCAAAATCGGCCCGCAGCGGCTCCCCCGCATCGACGCGATCGAAGTCCACGCGCCGATGTGCGACCCCCGCGAGCGCCTCATCGGAGAAGGCGATCAAGGCCTCCGCGCTCATCGCCGGGTCGTCCTCGACGCGGACGAGGTTGAGGTCGAAGTAGCCCGGATAGCGGGTCGCTTGCAGCACAGTGCCGTGTGCCCACGGCTCGACCACATCACACACCGCAGCCAGCCTGCCATGACGCCAGACCCACGCGCGGCCCGCCGCACCACCAGCAAGCGATCGAGGAGGGACGATCGCGGCAGGCTAACCGAGCCGAACCGAGCTGCGAACTTCCTCCGACCGGGCACCTTCGACTGGTAGCTGCTTTCGCATGGGGCGGATTCCGCGCGATCCGATGCTCGAGTTGGCAAGCCCCTGCGGCGGCTCGCTCCCGCGAACTCGTCTCTGCGCTTTCCCTCCGCGGTGACCTAGCAGCCGAGCACCTGATCGACGGATGAGCACTCGCCGCCTGGCGGCGCCGACGGCGGCGTGTCGGGCGGGGTGGAGGGCGGCGTCGGCGCCGGGGGCGGCGGCGCGGGCCTGGTCGGCGCGTCGTCGTTCTCCCCCGAGGGCGGGTTCGACGGGCGCGGGCGGCGCTCTGGAGGCCGGCGCGGGGGGCGGTCGTTCGACCGGCCGTCGCCACCCTGGCGGCGGCGCGAGCGGTCGCGGCGGTCACCCTGACGATCTGGACGGTCGCGACGGTCGCCCCTACGGTCGCGGCCCTCCTTGCGTTCCTTGCGCTCCTTGCGCCGGCGCTCGGCGGCGAGCAGTTGCCGGCGGACTGACGCGCCGTAGAGGTCGTCGAACTGGGCTACGAGGCCATCGTCCAGGCCGCAGTTCAAGCAGAAGCCGTCACGCTCCCACGCAACCGCCCGCGCCAGGACCTGACTGGCGTAGGTGACGCCGAAGAGGTCATGCCCGTAGTAGCTGTAGGCCCCCCACCACGCACCGGAATCCAGCGAGCGGCCGGCGCCCGAGTCGTTGAGCAGCATGCCGGCGGCCATGATCGCGTCGAAGTCGTCATAGACCGAGGGGTGAGTCCGCGTGCGGTGCGGGTAGCTCTTGGGCCGCTGCCCCTCCCGAAACGCCTGGCGGTAGAGATCCCAGGTGCTCGGGGGTCCGTTTTTGACGTTGAACTGCATCGGGCCGGCGCAGCAGCCGAAGGCGTTGAGCCCGCGGTAGGTGCTCGGCTCTGTCGAGAACGCCGTCTCCTGGCGGTGGATGGAGGCGATGAGCCGCCAGTTGACGCCAAACCGCCGTTCGGCCTCGCGGTAAAGCGGCAGGTATCCCGCCCGAGCCGTCTCGGGGACACGCTTGCGTGCGGTGCGCTCGTAGTACGCGGCCCCGCCGCGACTCGGCCGCCGTCCGGCGCGCTCGGCGGCCCGCTTGCGAGCGGAGAAGGTCGACACGTCCGCAGGTGCGCCAGCCGCCGGCGGCACGGTGGGCCGGGAGGGCTCCTGCGCGGCCCGCGGCGACGACGAGTTCGTGCCCATGCCCACGGCCGCGGCGGCGCCCGCGAGCATGACGAGGACCAGCAGCGCGCGGCCGCGCCGGCGCCCGAGGCGAGACAGGAGACGAGTCGGCAGCCGCATCGGCGGCAGCTTTACATAGTCGCCCGGGGCTCGGCGCCCCTCCGTGCCTCGACACGCTCCCTGGGTGCTTGTGGCTGCGGGTCAGGTCAGCGGCTGGTAGGTCGCGAACGACCACGAGTTGCCCTCAAGGTCCGTCGCGGCGTAGTCGCGTGAGCCGTAGTCGGTGTCGCGCAGCTCCATCGCGATCTGCGCGCCGGCGGTCTTCGCGCGGTCGTGGTGCGCGTCGGGATCTGCGACGACGACGTAGGTGTGTGCGCGGCCGGGCTCGCCGATGCGCGTGGGCGCCGGCATGATCACTCGACATGCGGGCGAGGCTACGCGGCGATGCCGACCCCGTCTTGGACGTTTATGACCGACGCGGCGAAGGCTGCCGGCGCGCGGCCGGCCAGCGCCCGAAACTCGCGGTTGAGATGGGGCTGGTCTGAGAATCCGCAGATTGCGCTGACCTCGCCCGGTGGCGTCCCGCCTGCGAGGAGCGCTGCCGCCCGCTCGAAGCGCAGCACACGGGAGAAGGCCTTGGGCGACATGCCGACCTCCTCGCCGAAGCGCGCGGAGAGGTGGCGTGCGCTGCACCCCAGCTCCCGGCACAGCTGCGCGATGCGAACGTGCCCGCGCGCCGCATCCAGCCGACCAGGCGTAGGCTACGTCCGGACGCGGCGTGCGTGACTCGCGCAGACGGCGCAGGAGGAAGGCGTCGAGGGCGGCGAAGCGGCTTTCCCAGTCCGGCAGCTCGTTGAGCTGCCCGGCGCACGCATCGCCTGGCGGTAACCCTCATAGCCGCCGCGGACATACGGGCGCAGCAGCGGATGCGGACCGCGCTGCACGAGTTCCCATGATCCACCGTCGGTCTCGCCGTGAAGGATCACCTGGACAGTCTCTCACCGCACGACCAGGCGCCCGGCGTGGCACCTGGCAGAATCGCCGCCGATGCGTCAGAGCTCGCGCAGCCCGGTCGACGGAGCGCCGCTGGGCAGCGTGGCCGTCACGCCGCCCGACGCGGTGGCCGAGGCGGTGGCGGCCACGGGGGAGGTGCAGGCGCTGTGGGCGGCGTTGCGCCTGCGCGACCGGGCGCGCTACCTGCGCCGCGCCGCCCAGGCGGTGATCGACGAGCTCGACGAGCTGGCCGACCTGCTCGTCCGCGAACAGGGGCGCCCGCGCGCGGAGGCCGTCACCCAGGAGCTGCTGCCCTCCATCGACACGCTGCAGTGGCTGGCCGACGCGGGGCCGCGCGTGCTGGGCCCCGAGCGCGTGCGCGTCTCTCGCAAGGTCTTCCCGGTCAAGCGCGCGCACCTGACCTTCGAGCCGCTGGGCGTGGTGGCGGTGCTCACGCCGGGCGGCGAGCCGTGGCACACCCCGCTGGGCGACGTCGCGGTGGCGCTCATGGGCGGCAACGCGGTGCTGCTGGCCCCCTCCTCCCAGGCGGCGCTGGCGGCCGAGCGCATCGCGCGCGTCTTCGCGCGCGCCAGCCTGCCCGAGGGTCTCCTCCAGGTTCATCACGGCGGCGCACAGACGGCGCGCGCACTGCTGGAGGCGCCGGTGACCCAGGTGGTCTTCACTGGCTCTCCAGAGGCCGGACGCGCGGTCGGCGAGATCTGCGCGCGCTCCTACAAGCGCTCCACGCTGGAGACCGGCGGCCACGACGCGCTGCTCGTGGTGCGGGGAGCCGACCCCGAGCGCGCCGCCACCGGTGCGGCGTGGGCGGCTTTCGCCAACGCCGGGCAGTCGCCGGGCAGCGTCAAGCGCGCCTTTGTGGTGGCCGAGGTGGCCGAGCGGTTTACCACCGCGCTGGTGGCCGCCGCCGGACGCCTGCACGTGGGGGATCCCGCGCAGGCGGGGACGGAGGTCGGGCCGCTGCTCACCCCCCAGCGACTGCAGGGGGTGCGCGAGCTTGTCGACGACGCGCTCGCCGCCGGCGCGACCCTGCGCTGCGGCGGTCCGCTCGAGCGCTCCCCGGGCTCCTGGTGCGCGCCCGTGGTGCTGACCGACGTCCCCCCGGGGGCCCGCGTGTGGCGCGAGGCGGCGCCCGGTCCCGTGCTGTCGGTAGCCACGGTGGCCGGGGAGCGCGAGGCGATCACTCGCGCCAACGAGGGCCAGCTCGGCCTCGGCGCGTCGGTGTGGACCGACGACCATCCCCAGGGGCGGCGGATCGCCCGCGAGCTGCGCGCGGGGATGGTGTGGCTCAACGACCACCTGCCCAGCCGCACCGCCCCTCAGCTGCCCTGGGGGGGCGTGGCGGGCTCGGGCCTGGGCCGCGCGCGCGGCGCGCCGGCGCTGCGCGCCGCGGTGGAGCCGAAGCTGATCACCTGGGACCCGCCGCGCTCGCATCACTTCTGGTGGCACCCCTACGACGCGACGCTGGTCGACGCGGGCCGTGCGCTGGCGCGGCTGCGCTCTGTGCGCGACCACGACCGCGAGCGCGCCCTGCGTGCCGGCGCGCTGCCGCTGTCGCGTACCGCGGTCCGCGGCCTGCGCGCGGCGGCGGGCACGGTGCGCCGGGCGCGCTGACGCGGTGGCTCAGGCCGCCCGCGCCTGGGGGATGTAGCGCAGGCGCTCGGGCACGAAGGGCACCACCAGGCGCTTGGCGTACTCTGCGCCGCCCGCCAGCGCCAGGCCCCGCAGCGGATCCCAGCGAAAGCCGTACTGGCGGCGCAGCTCTGCGGGCAGCAGGCCGATCGTGAGCTGGTTGATCAGCTCCACCAGCGGGCGGGCCACCAGGGGCATCGGCGGGCGCATGACGATCCGGATGGCCAGCTCGCGCGCCTGGTCGGTGACCACCAGGTCGCCCGAGGCGACCATGGCGTCGACGTAGGCGCGGAAGGCCGCCCAATCGGCGGGCATGTCCTCGTCGGCCAGGCCGAAGTGGCGGCCGACCACACGGTAGTCGCTCCACAGCGCCTCGCGCTCGTCGGAGGTCATGCCGCGCACGTACTTCTCGTAGACCAGCGCTGCGGAATCCACCAGCGACGCGAGCACCCACAGCAGCAACTCGGGGTCGTCGGCGCGGTAGGGGGTGCCCGCGGGGAAGCGCCCCGCCGCCTCGGCCGTCTCTCCCCGCACCGTCGCGTGCATGGCGCGCACCCGCGCGGTGACCCGGTCGGCCCGTTCCTGGTCCTCCCCCCAGGCGATCAGGTCGAGCACCTCGCCGGTGCGCCGCAGCCGCGCGTAGGGATCGCCGAGCGCGCCGGTGTGGGCGAAGAAGCCCGCGAAGGCCACCGGGTGGGCGGCCATCATGAGCAGTGCGCGCGGGCCGCTGAAGGCCACGGCGTACTCGCCGATGACCCGGCGCAGCATCGAATCGTCGGTGAAGTAGCCGGGCATGTGACCAGAGTACGGGCGGGCGCGGGCGAGGGTTTACGCTCTGGCCCATGCCCGCCCAGGCCTACCCCGGCAAGGAGTGCGTTTGCCAGTTCCGCCGTGGGATCTGCGACCAGACCTGCGTGCGCGACATGCTCGACACGTCGTTCTACATCGCGTGCCTGAAGCTCAGCGGGCGGCGCTGCGTGGTGGTGGGCGGCGGGGCGATCGGCCTGGAGAAGGTCGAGGGGCTGCTGGCCTGCGACGCCGACGTGGTGCTGATCGCCCCCGACGCCGTGCCCGAGCTGGCCGAGCTGGCCGCCGAGGGCTCGATCGCCTGGGAGCGGCGCGAGTACCGCACCGAGGACCTCGAGGGCACCTTCATGGTGATCGCCTCCACCGACCACACAAAAGTCAACATCCGCGTCTACGACGACGCAGAGGCCCGGGCGATGCTCGTCAACATCGTCGACGTGCCCCCGCTGTGCAACTTCATCCTGCCCGCCATCGTGCGCACCGGCCCGCTGGCCATCGCGATCTCCACCGCGGGCGCCTCGCCGGCGCTGGCCAAGCGCATGAAGGCCGAGGTCTCCGTGCTGTTCGGCGAGGAGTACGCGCGCCTAGCCGTGATCCTCAACGAGGCGCGCGGGTGGGCCAAGGGCACCCTGCCCACCTACCAGGAGCGCAAGGCCTTCTTCGAGGGCATCGTCAACGGCGAGCCCGACCCCATCGCCCTGCTGCGTGAGGGCCGTGAGGCCGATGTGCGCGAGCTGATCGCCGCCGCGCAGCACCAGCACGCCGCGGCGTGAGCGAGGCGCCGTTCACCCACCTCGACGAGCAGGGCCGCGCGCGGATGGTCGACGTGGGCGACAAGCTGGTGACCCAGCGCCGCGCCGTCGCCCGCGCGGTGGTGCGCATGACGCCGCAGACCGCGCAGCGCCTCGCCGCCCGCGCCGTCCCCAAGGGCGACGTGCTGGCCACCGCGCGCATCGCCGGGATCCAGGCGGCCAAGCGCACGAGCGAGCTGATCCCCCTCTGCCACGCCCTGCCGCTGAGCAGCGTGAGCATTGAAGAGGACCTCGACCCCGCCACCGGTACGCTTACCCTCCTCGCCGAGGCGCGCACCACCGCGCAGACCGGCGTGGAGATGGAGGCACTGACCGCCGCGGCGGTGGCCGCGTTGACCGTCTACGACATGCTCAAGGCCCTGGAGCGCGGGATCGAGGTGGCCTCCGTCGCGCTCCTGGAGAAGACGGGCGGCACGTCGGGCGCCTGGCATCGCGACGCCTGACGTCAGCCACGCGAGCGTTCCTCCCACAGCATGTGCTCGACGCCGCGCAGCGTGAGCATGCGCGCCAGCTGGCCGGGCTTGACCCCGACACGGCGAGCCGCCTCGGCCAACCTTTCGTGCTGCGTCGTGCTGATGCGGAAGTTGACCTGGCGCGAGGATGGCCGGGAGGCTACGAGCGGGACCTCGGGAATCGGCAGCCGCGACGGACGCGACGCGCGTCGCTCGGTGTCGTGCCGCTCACCGGCTGCCTCGAGCTCCAGCGTGGTCACGAGGAGACTCGCCCGGCGGTTCGACTCGGGGTCGCGCACGATGTAGGCGGCCCTCTTGCGCACGCGGTGGGTCAGGGGGCCGAGGATCTCGAGCCAGCACTCCTCCGCTATGGCGTTGAGGTCGGGGACCGGCTGGCCGTCCAGCCACTCGGCGACAGCGTACCCAGCCTCGTGCTCGTCCGTGGTGGGCTCCTCGTCGGGCAGGTGAAGGTCGGATCGCAGCATCTCTTCCCGAGTCGTGCAAGCCGTGGATAGCGCCAGTGATATCCCCCGCTTGCAGCACCGTGGAGGAAAGCATCGGCTCCCTCCAGTGTTCGGGTCCCGGTGCCCTTTCACGGCACTTCTGCGACTGATCCGGCACAGGTAGCCTGCCGCGCGATGCGTACGGCGGTGCTCACCGTCTCAAGCTCCGTGGCGCGCGGCGACCGGGAGGACGCCTCGGGGGAGGCCCTCGCCGCGCTGGCCGCGCAGGCCGGCTGCGACCTGGCCCACCGCGACGTGGTGGCCGACGAACGCTCGGCGATCGAGGCTGCCCTGCGCGGCTACGCGAGCGACGGCTGCGCGCTGGTCTTCACCACCGGCGGCACCGGGCTCACGCCCGACGACGTGACCCCCGAGGCCACCCGCGCGGTGATCGACCGCGACGCGCCGGGCTTCGCCGAGGCGCTGCGCGCCGAGTCGCTGCGCCGCACCCCCATGGGTGTGCTCAGCCGCGGGGCAGCGGGCATCGCCGGGCGCACCCTGATCGTCAACTTCCCCGGCAACCCCAAGGCCATCGGCGAGCTGTTCGGCGTCATTGCCCCCACCCTCGGCCACGCGGTCGAGACGCTGGCCGGGCGCTCGGTGCACTAGCGCCAACCGCTTCCGCCTACTGCTGCAGCTGCTGCTGGCGCTGAAGCTCCTGCTGGAACTCGTCGCTGGAGAAGAGGGCGGCGATGAAGGCGATGAAGAGGATGCCTACCACGATCCCGATGACGCCCGTGATGATGCCCGCGAGCGCCAGCCCGCCATGTTGGGTGGTCCTGCCCGAGGTCACCCTGCGCCGGCCCAGAACCCCGAGCACCACCGCGACGATCCCCAGGATCACGCCCAGCACCCCCGCCGTGAAGAGGGCACCGATGATGGAGACGATGCCCACGACCAGGGCGGCGATGGCCAAGGGGTTGCCCTCGTTGGACGCAGGCGCAGCGGGAGGGGCATAGCCGGAGCCGGACGGAGGTTCGGTGGTCATGGGCCCGGCTTGTACCCGTGAGCCCCTCCCGGCACGCCGGCTCGGGCCTCGTGGCCCCCGTACCCTGCGCGCGTGCCGTCCCCTGCACCCGCCGTCGCGCTGCGCGGCCTCGGCCGCCGCTACGGCGAGCGCCCGGCGCTGCACGACGTCACGCTGCGCCTGGAGCGCGGGAGCACCATGGTGGTCTTCGGCCCCAACGGGGCGGGAAAGACCACGCTTCTGCGGGTGCTCGCCGGGTTGCTGCGCCCCCACGAGGGCGAGGTGGAGGTGCTGGGCGCGCGGCTGCCCGAGGAGGGCTGGCGCGTGCGCGGGCGGGTGGGGCTGCTCACCCACGCCCCGCTGCTCTACCGCGAGCTGAGCCCGCGCGAGAACCTGCGCTTCCACGCGCGCCTGCACGGGCGCGAGGCGGCACGCATCGAGGCCGCGCTGGAGGCGGTGGGGCTGGCCGCGCGCGCCGACGATCCCGTGGCCGAGCTGTCCCGGGGACTGGTGCAGCGCGCCGCGGTGGCCCGCGCGATCCTGCACGAGCCCGAGCTGCTGCTGCTCGACGAGCCGCTGGCCAACCTCGATCCCTCCGCGGCCACGCGCCTGCAGCCGCTGATCGGCCGCGAGAGCGGGCGCACCCGGGTGGTGACCAGCCACGACCCGGCCGGCGGCCTGGCCGACGCCGACGTGGCGCTGGGCCTGCGCGACGGGCGGGTGGCGCTGCTGGACCGCGCCGAGGACCTGGGCGCCGCGCGGGTGGCGGAGCTGTACGGGTGAGGCGCGCGATCATTGCGCTGCTGCGCAAGGACCTGCTGGTCGAGCTGCGCACCAAAGAGACGGTGCCGGCCATGGCGCTGTTCTCGATAAGCACCTTCGTGATCTTCCACTTCGGCCTGAACCGCGACGCGGTGGAGGGCGACGTGGCCGCGGGCGTGCTGTGGGTGACCATGCTCTTCGCCGCCGTGCTGGGCATCAACCGCCTGTTCGTGGCCGAGGTCGAGCAGGGCGGCTTCGATGGCTTCCTGCTCGCCCCCGTGGAGCGCACCGCGCTGCTGGTGGCCAAGGCGGTGGCGCTGCTGGTCTTCCTGGCCATCGTCCAGCTCGTCGCGGTGCCCGCCTTCGCGATCTTGCTGCTGGGGCCCGGCATCCTCCAGGCGCTGCCCGCGCTGCTGGTGGTGCTGGTGCTGGCCGACGTGGGCATCGCGGTCATCGGCACGCTCGTCTCCGCGCTGGGCATTCGCACCCGCGCGCGAGACCTCATCGTGCCCATCCTGCTGCTGCCGCTGCTGATCCCCGTGGTGCTGGCCGCCGCGCAGGCGACCGCGCCACTGTTGGCCCAGGCAGGCGCGGGGGCGCTTCCCGGGCGCTGGCTTGCCATCCTCGCGATCTATGATGTGGTCTTCGGGCTGATCGCGTATGCGATCTTCGACTTCCTGCTGGAGGACTGATGACCTACGGCAAGGGCCTTCCCGCGCTCGCCGCCCTCACCGCCGTGACCCTCACCGCCGCGCTCGCGCTGGTCTTCTTCTTCGCGCCGCTGGACGCCGACCAGGGCTTCGTGCAGAAGATCTTCTATCTGCACGTGCCCATGGGAATCGTGGCGCTGGCGGGCTTCGTGGCGGGCGGGGTCTTCGCCGTCCAGCACCTGCGCACCCGCGACCCACGCCACGACCTTCGCTCCTACGTGGCCATCCATCTCTCCCTGATCCTCGCCGTGGGCGTGCTGGTCACGGGCTCGATCTGGGCCAAGGCCTCGTGGGGGGCCTGGTGGGTGTGGGACGAGCCCATGCTCGTGGTCTTCCTGATCATCTTCCTGCTCTACGCCTGCTATCAGCCGCTGCGCTTCTCGATCGAGGACCGCGACCGCCAGGCGCGGTCGGCCAGCGTCTTCGCGATCACCGCAGGCGCGTTCACGCCGCTGTGCTTTGGCGCCGTGCGCTTCGCCCAGGAGGCCTACATCCACCCGCGCACCTTCGACTCGACCGGCGTGGGGATGCCGGCGGAGATGTTCGCCACCTTCGCGGTCGCCTTTGTGGGGATGACGCTGCTGTTCGTGACCCTGTGGAAGTACGAGATGGCCGCCAAGCACACCACCTTCCGCCTGCGCGCCCTGCGCCGCTCGCTGGGCGGCGACGACGACCTCGCGCCCGTGCGTCGCAGCGCGGCGCCCCAGAGCCTGTGAGCCCGGCCCTGCCCCTCGGTGACGCCGGCGCCTACGTTGCCGCCGCCTACGTGGTCTTCTTCGCGCTGATCCTCGTCTACGTGGCCATCATGGCGGCCAAGCTGGGCCGCCTGGAGCGTGACGTGACCGAGCTGAGCGAGCTGGCCGAGCGGCGCAGGGCCGCCGAGGTGGAGCGCGAGCAGGAGCCGGTCACCCATGGGTAGCGAGCTGCTCGCGCTCGGGGTCTCCCACAAGACCGCGCCGGTGGCGCTGCGCGAGCGCCTGGCCCTGATGGACCGCCAGGCGGATGCGCTCGTGCGTGAGCTTGTCGGCGAGGAGAGCATCGACGAGGCGGTGGTCATCTCCACCTGCAATCGCACCGAGGCCTACCTCGTGGTGGGCGACGGGGTACGCGCCGAGACAGCGCTGCTGGGAGGCCTGGCCGATCGGGCGGCGATGCGCCCCACCGAGCTGGCCTCGGTGGCCTACACGCCGCGCAACTGCGACGCCGCGCGCCAGCTCTTTCGCGTGACCGGCGGCCTGGAGTCGATGATCGTCGGCGAGGCCGAGGTCCAGGGCCAGGTCAGGCGCGCCTACGAGCTCGCGGTGCGCGCCGGCACCACCGGCCCGCTGACCAATCGCCTGTTCACTGCAGCGCTGGCGGCGGGCAAGCGCGTGCGCTCGGAGACCGCGCTGGGCACCGGGGGCGCAAGCGTCTCCTCGGTGGCCGTCGATCTCGCCCGCGGGGTGATGGGCGACCTGGACGAGCGAGGCGTGGTGGTCATTGGAGCCGGCGAGACGGCCGAGCTCACCGCCCGCGCGCTGGGCCGCCAGGGCGTGCGCACGATCTTCGTGGCCAACCGCCACGCCGCCCGCGCGCGCGCGCTGGCCGAGCGCTTCGGCGGCCGGGTGCTGTCCCTGGACGACCTGCCCCTCCAACTGGAAACCACCGACATCGTGGTCGCCTCCACGTCCTCCCCGCATCCCATCGTGGGTCGCGAAGAACTCGAGCTGGTCATGCAAGCCCGAGACGGTCGCCCGCTGGTGCTCATCGACATCGCGGTGCCGCGCGACATCGACCCGGAGTGCGGCGACCTGGACGGCGTGACCCTTTACGACATGGACGACCTGCAGGCCACGGTCGCGCGTACCCTGGAGGCCCGCACAGGCGAGCGCGTCAAAGCCGAGATGCTCATCGAGGAGGAGATCCAGCGCTTCGCGCGCTGGATGGGCCAGCTCGACGTGACTCCCACCGTGTCGGCACTGCGCCGCCAGGGCGAGGAGGTCGTGGCCCAGGTGCTGGCCGAGAACGCCGGGCGCTTCGAGGGGGCGACAGAGCGTGACCTCGAGCGGGTGACCGCGATCGCCCGTGCGGTCATGCGGCGACTGCTGCACGAGCCCACCCTGCGCCTGAAGGCCTCGGGCGGCGAGCATGCTCGCCTTCAGCTCGTGCGCGAGCTGTTCGCCTTGGACGCGGAGGTGGCACCGGCGGCCGCCGAGGAGACTGCCGAGGTCCGCACGCTGCGACGCGCGCAGTGAGGCTGGGCACCCGCGGCAGCGCGCTCGCGCTGGCCCAGGCCGACGCCGTGGCGCGGGCCCTCGGCGGTGCGCAGGTAGTGCCCATCACCACCTCGGGCGATCGCGACCGCTCCCGCTCGTACACCCAAGACAAGGAGCGGTGGGTCAAGGAACTGGAGCTTGCGCTGCTGGCGGGCGAGGTGGACCTCGCCGTGCACAGCGCCAAGGACGTCCCCAGCCGCCTGCCCGAGGGGCTCGTGCTGGTGGGCGCGCCACCGCGCGCCGATCCCTACGACGCGCTCGTCGGTGCGCACTCCCTCCGGGCGCTGCCCGCGGGCGCGCGCGTGGGCACCGCCAGCCTGCGCCGCGCCGCCCAGCTGCGCGCACTGCGCGAGGACCTCGACGTGGTCGAGCTGCGCGGCAACGTCGACACGCGCCTGCGCCGGCTGGCCGACGGCGAGGTGGACGCGGCCGTGCTCGCGACGGCGGGACTGGCACGGCTGGGGCGCGCGGAGGCGGTCGGCGCGGTGCTCGACGAGCTGGTGCCCGCCCCCGGACAGGGCGTGATCGCGCTGGAGGCGCGCACCGGCGACGGCGCGGCGCGCGACGCGGCGCAGCGCATCACCCACGCCGCGACGTGGTCGGCGCTGTCCGACGAGCGAGCGCTCGTGCGGGCGCTGGATGCAAGCTGCCACACGCCGCTGGGCGTCCATGCGCGCGAGGGCATCGTGCGCTCCTTTGTGGGGCTGCCCGACGGCTCGGCGTGGTTGTGCGACGAGGCACCCGCCGCGGAGGCCGCCCAGCGCCTGCTCAGCGCCGGCGCCGCCGACCTGCTGCGCCGCGCCGAGGAGATGGCCGCATGAGCGCGCCCGCCACCGTCTTTCTCGTCGGCGCGGGCCCCGGCGACCCGGGGCTGCTCACCGTCCGCGCTCGCGAGCTGCTGGCCACCGCCGACGTGATCCTCCACGACAAGCTCATCCCCGACGGGATCCTCGACGACGTGCGCGGGGAGGTGGTCGACGTGGGCAAGATCGGCGGCGGCGCGCAGGTGCCCCAGGCGGAGACCCACCGCCTGCTGGTCGAGCATGCGCGCGCCGGGCGCACGGTGGTGCGCCTCAAGGGCGGCGATCCCTTCGTGTTCGGCCGCGGGGGCGAGGAGGCCCAGGTGTGCGCGGAGCAGGGGATCCCCTTTCAGGTCGTGCCGGGCATCACCGCGGGCGTGGCCGCTGCGGCCTATGCGGGCATCCCCGTCACCCAGCGCGAGATGGCCAGCGCGGTGGCCTTTGTGACCGGCCACGAGGACGCGCGCAAGGCCGAGACCCAGCTCGACTGGCCGGCGCTGGCGGCCTTCCCCGGGACCCTGGTCTTCTACATGGGCGTGCGCAGCCTGCCGCGCATCACCGAGCGCCTGATCGCCGGCGGGCGAGCGCCCGGCGAGCCCGTGGCGGTGGTCCAGCGCGGCACGTTCCCCGACCAGCGCGTTGTCAGGGCCACGCTGGGCGACGTGGTCGAGCGGGCGGCGGGCGTCGGCGCGCCGGCGATCATCGTGGTCGGGCCGGTGGCCGCGCTGCACGACGAGCTGGCCTGGGTGGCCCGCGGGCCGCTGGCGGGCACGTCGGTCGTGGTCACGCGCGCGCGCGCGCAAGCCTCTGGGCTGGCGCGCCGGCTGCGCGGGTTGGGCGCCGCCGTGATCGAGGCGCCCGCGATCCGCATCGAGCCCCTGGCGGCCGAGCTGCCCGACCTGTCGGGATACGACCTGCTCGTCCTCACCAGCCCCAACGGCGCGGCGCGCTTGCTCGAGCTCGTACGCGACGCCCGTGCGCTGGCGGGGCCGCGCCTCGCCGCCATCGGCCCGGGCACCGCGCGGGCCCTGCGCGAGCGCGGGATCGAGGCCGACCTCGTGCCCGACCGCGCCGTGGGTGAGGGCCTGGTGGATGCGCTGGTCGACGTCCCCGTGCGCCGCGCGCTGATCGCTCGCGCGCGGGACGCCCGCGACGTCGTCGTGGACGCGCTGCGCGAGCGCGGCGCCCAGGTCGACGTCGTCTCGCTCTACCGCACCGTGCCCGAGCCGCTTGCCGACGACGCCCGCGCCGCCGCCATGGCCGCCGACTGGGCCACCTTCACCTCAGCCTCGTCGGTGCGCTCCTTCCTCGACGCCGCGGGCGGTGTGCCCGCGTTGCGCGACGGGCCCCGGCTGGCCTCCATCGGGCCGGTCACCAGCACAGCGCTGCGTGAGGCCGGCCTGGAGCCCGACCTCGAAGCGGTCGAGCACACGCCCTCGGGCCTCGTGGCCGCCCTGGTCGATCAGGCGCGGACCTAGACGCCCGCCTCCTCAGCTTGCGAAGGGCGGTTCGCCTTGGTCGGGCACACCGGGCATCGCCCG
>DASZCY010000293.1:0-5863 GCA_035942615.1 Solirubrobacteraceae bacterium
ACCACCGGCGTGGTCCGGGCGCTGACCGTCGAGGTCGACGGCGTGCCCGTGCGCGTGCGAGAGGTCGAGGGCGGCTGGGAGACCGGCGGCGATCGCCTCGCCCACGGCCGGCGGACGATCAGCGTGCGCGCGGCCGGGCCCGGCGGGGTGTTCTCCACGGAGGGGCGCTGGACGGTCAGCGCCGACGGCAAGCCGCCGCGGTTGAAGGTCGATGCCGGGCGCTACACCGACGGCGCCCGCACGCGGCTTCGCGGCAGCAGCGAGGCCGGTGCCGCGGTGCGCGTCGCGGGGGGCGGGCGTCCGGCGAGCACCACCGCTCGCGAGAACGGTGACTTCACGCTCGAGGTGCCCCTGCGCGGCGGGGCCAACCGGCTGAGGATCCTCGCCGCCGACGCGGCGGGCAATCAGACCACCGAGCCGATGCGCGTGGTGCGCGACTCCGCCGCGCCGAAGCTAGACCTCGTTGCCCCCGACAGCGCCGAGAGCTCGACTCCCACCGTCGCCATCACCGCACAGGACACCACCGCGGTGACCATCCGCGCCGAGCTGGACGGCAAGCGCGTGGGCGAGGAGCGCAAGGTCGGCGACGGCGCAGTGGAGCTGTCTCTCGGCTGGCTGCCCGATGGGCGCCACGAGGTGGCCGTGGTGGCCCGTGACCGCGCCGGCAACGAGCAGCGGGCCCGGCAGGCCCTGCTCGTCGACACCAGCGAGACCTTCGGCGGGGCCACGCTGGCCCAGGGCGCCCGCGGAGAGGACGTGCGCACGTTCCTGCGCCTCCTGCGCGAGCACGGCGGCTACGACGGCCCGGTCAGCGACACGCTGGGCGCCGAGGCGATGAAGGGCGTGCGCGACTTCCAGCGGCGTCGCGACCTGAGCGTCGACGGGCTCGCCGGACCGCAGTTTCGCGCGACCCTGCTGCGCAAGCTCGAGGCCGGCGTGGTCATCGACCGCTCCGCGCGCAGGCTGACCTTCCGGCGCGGCGGGTACCTCGTGCGCGGCTTCCCCGTGGCGGTGGGGATGAGCCAGTACCCGACGCCCCTGGGCCCGCGGACCGTCGTCGACAAGCAGGTCGATCCCGCCTGGACGCCGCCCGACTCGCCGTGGGCCGCCGAGCTGGGCACCATCCCGCCCGGGCCCGGCAACCCCCTGGGCACCCGCTGGATCGGCCTGGGCGACGCCATCGGCATTCACGGCACCTACGCCACTGCCAGCATCGGCACCGCGGCCAGCCACGGCTGCATCCGCATGCTGATCCCCGACGTCGAGTGGCTCTACGAGCAGCTGGCGATGGGCAGCAGGGTGCGCATCACCGCGTAGGACGGATCACGCTCAACGGCCGACCCGCTCGCGCCGCGCGCGCACCCACCCCGTGGCGCGGGCGACCACGCCCCCGGCGGGGTCCGCGGCGTCGTCGTCGAGCGGCTCGGGGGGCGGGCCGTCGGGCCCGGGCAGCCGCCGGGCCGCCGCCGTCATGGCCTCCTGGCGGAGCGCCCACAGCCGCACCGGGTCTGCCTTTCCGCGCAACACCACGTCGGGGCGGGCGCTGAAGGGGCCGTGCTCGCGGCGCAGGCGCGCGCGGGTGGCCTCGGTGACCAGCAGGTCGTCGCCGGTGTCGCGCGTCGCGCGTTCCACCCGGGCGGCGGTGTTGACCGGATCGCCGATCACCGTGAACTCCAGCCGGCCGCCCCCGCCCACCGTGCCCGCCACCACCGCGCCGGAGCTGACACCCAGGCCCAGGCGCACCTCGTCGCCGAAGCGCTCGCGCACCAGCGCCACGATCTCCAGGGCCGCGGCCACCGCGCGGTCGGCGTGGTCGTGGTGGCGCTCGGGCGCGCCGAACACCCCGAGCAGACCGTCCCCGAGGAACTTGTTGGCGTGGCCGCCGTGGCGGGTGAGGGCGGGGACCACCAGCGCGAAGAAGGCGTTGAGGCGCTCGACCACCTCCCCGGCGCCCTCCCGCTCGGCATAGGCGGTGAAGTCGCGGATGTCCACGAAGAGGATCGAGGCGTCGACCTCCTCGCCGGCCAGGGTGGCGCCCTCGGCCAGCACGCGGTCGGCCAGGGCGGGATCGACGTAGATGCCAAAGGCCTCGCGCAGGCGCTCGCGCTCGCCAAGCCCGCCCACCGCCTCGTTGAACGAGCCGGCCAGGCGGCCGGTCTCGTCGGTGGACAGGACGGGCACGCGCGCGGTGAGGTCGCCCTGGGCGACGCGCTCGGTGGCGCGGCGCAGATCGCGGATGGGGTCGACGATGGACCGCGAGAGCAGCAGCGACAGCTCGAGCGAGAGCGCGAAGGCCACCCCCACCGCGATGAGCACGTCGGGGGCGAGATCCTCGACGGAGCCCCCGCCGGCCTGGGAGAGCCCGATGACGACGAAGCCGGTGACCACGTTGATGATGGGCAGCGCGACGAGCAGCCTGGCGCGCAGCGGCAGCGCCCGGGCGCGCAGGCTCGCCCCGCCGCCGATCTGCTCCGCGACCTCCTGCAGGATCGGACGCAGGATCTGCTCCATGCCAAAAAAGCGCAGAAACAGGCCGTAGGCCACGGTGACCGAAGCCCCGACGGCGATGACCGGCAGGGCGACCAGGCTCGCGTCCAGCTCCCACCAGATGTACAGCGACATGGGCACCACGTTGAGCAGGAACGGGAGCGCGCGGCGGAAGGCGACGTAGTCGACGGGCATGGACACCAGCGCGGCCCACGCCCGTCGCGCGCCGGCCTCGGTGCGCGACCCCCCCAGCCAGGGGTCAGCGGGGCGCAGCAGGCGGTTGACCAGCCACAGCGAGGCCAGGTTCTCCAAGACGATGAAGGCCTGGGTCACCGCGAGGATGCGCAGAAGCGTGCCCTCGTCGAGCTCCACGTACAGGGCCAGCAGCGCCACGCCTCCCAGCGCCACCAGATGGGCGGACTGGAACAGGCCATAGAGGACCAGACGCGGGTAGTGGCGCCCGAGCAGAGCCCACAGCCGGCGCAGCGTCCATCGCATCATGGTGTGCATGATGGCGGTCGGGGCGGAGGCTGTCTGCCGCGGATCCGTGGGCAGGCTGACAACCTCCACCGCGCTGCCCCGCGTGGCTCATCATGTCGATGGTGGCCGACGAGGAGCGCCAAAACCCACCCCAGCGCCCGCCTGCGCTGCGCCGCGGGCCGCTGTGTGCCGCCGTCCTGGCGGCGGCAGTCGGCCTCGCCGTGGGCGGTGCCGTGCAAGAGCGCACGACCCCCGCGCGCGGCACTGCGGCCCAGGCGCCGGTGGCCCCGCTGCGGCTGTGGCCGGCCCCTGAGGTCGACACCCCCGACGCTCTTGGCAAGGCCTACCGCGACGGGATGGAGGCGGCCCGCCGCTCGGAGGTCCGGCGGCTGACCGAGGACGGCGGGGTGGCCGCCCTGCTGCGCCGGGCGATGCTGCTGCGCCAGATCGACGCCGCCGAGCACCACCGCCACGCGCGCACGTGGAAGCGGGCCTGGAAGGCCGTCGAGGATCTCGAGGGACGCCGGCGAGCGGAGCTGCGCACGGTGCTGCGCGGGGTGGAGCGCCTCGCTGCGAGCGGCCGCCTGAGCGCGTCGCGGCTGGATCCCAACATGCTCGCCGTGCGCGAGAACATACGGCTGTGGCGAACCGCGCGCCTCCCCCGCCCCGGCGAACGCCGCCGGGTGGCGGGCGGCGCGGTGGTCGTGCAGTACTACGCCGGCCAGGGCTGGCAGCCCCAGCCCCTGGCCAGCTGGGGACAGGTCAACGCGCTGGCCCGCCGCTGTCTGTCGGCCTCCCAGCGCCGCCGCGAGGATGGGCGATCGGCGACCTGCCCCGGCCAGCGGCGTGCGCTGGGCGACCGGCTGGACACGCTGCTCGAGCTGGCCGTGGGCCGTGGAGGCGCCCTGGCCTGGGAGTACGGCTTCTCCTACGCGGGCGGCTCGCCGCCCTGGGTGAGCGGCATGGCCCAGGCCACCGCGGCCCAGGCGCTGGCGCGCGCTGGCGTGGCGCTTGACGATGATGACCTGCGCGCGGCCGCCCGCGATGCGCTGGGGACCCTGGAGCAGGACCCCCCGCTGGGCGTCGCGGTGCGCGCGCCCGGCGGCGGGCGGCGCTACGCGCTGTACTCCTTCCAGCCCGACCTGCGCGTGCTCAACGCCGAGCTGCAGGCCGTCCTGGCCCTGCGCGACGTGACCAAGCTCACCGGCAGCACCACCGCGCGACGGCTGTACCTGCGCGGCGACCGCGCCCTGCGCGCGACGCTGGCCAGCTACGACACCGGCGCCTGGTCGCGCTACAGCGCCAGCGGGCGCGAGGCCACCGCCGGCTACCACCGCCTGCAGCGCCACCTGCTGGGGCGCCTGTGCCAGCGCACCGAGCGCGGCGCCTACTGCGCGCTGCACGAGCGCTTTGCCCGCTACGAGCGCCAGGTACCCGACCTGGGGCTACGCGTGCCCGACCGCGGACGCACCGGTCAGGCGATCACCGTGCGCTTCACCCTGTCCAAGGTCTCCAAGGTCGCCATCCGCGTGAAGGACGGCAAGGGACGCACGGTCACCACGCGGGTGGTGGACAAGCCCCGCGGCACCCACAGCGTCTCCTTTTCGCCCTCGCGCGCCGGCCGCCACCGGGTGCGTGTCGAGGCCCGCGGGCCCATCGGCCCCGCGAAGGTCGACGCCGTGGGGGTGCGGGTGCGCGACGCCCGCTGAGCGCACCGTCACCGCATCCCGGCTCAAGCTCGACCTCCCGGCTGCCGATGCCCTATCGTGCCGGGACCGCGGGAGATCTGGCGCTCAGCGTTCACCCGCGGCACCGGGCCTCCGTGCCCCGCTCTTCTCGTCGTGAAAGGACTCTGCCCCGTGCCCCGTCGCCTGCTGGCGCCTCTGCTCGCGCTCGTCGCCCTCTTCGCCCTCCCCGCCGTCGCGTCGGCGCGGGTCAACATCGCCGTCGGCATCGCCGACCAGAACACCGCGATGTTCAGTCATCCGGACTGGCAGGCCCTGAAGGTGAGCCAGACCCGCTACTTCATCCACTGGGATGCGATCGACAAGCCGGGCGAGCTCGCCAAGGCCGACCAGTTCGTCGTCGCCGCACGCGCCCGCGGCCAGCGGGTGCTCATGCACATCTCCACCAACAACCTGACGCGGCGCCAGGCGAAGCTGCCCTCCGTGCGCGCCTACCGCGCGAAGGTCGGCGCGCTGTACAGGCGCTACCGCCCGGCCGGGGTCAAGGAGTGGGGCGTGTGGAACGAGGCCAACCACGACACCCAGCCCACCTTCCGTAGCGCCAGCCGCGCGGCCTCCTTCTACAAGGAGATGCGCAAGTTCTGCAAGGGCTGCACGATCGTCGGGCTCGACATCCTGGACCAGAAGGGCAAGAACCGGCGCTCCTCCATCAACTACGACAACTACATCCGTTCGTGGTTCCGCGCCGCCGGCTCGGCCGGACGGTCGACGAAGCTGATCATCGGCATCCACAACTACTCGGAGGTCAACCGCTACCGGACCACGACCACCGGGGCCATCATCCGCGAGGTCAAGCGCTTCAACCGCCGTGCGAAGTTCTGGTACACCGAGACCGGTGGCGTGGCCAGCTTCGGCCGCAGCTTCCCGTGCAACCCCAGCAGCGCGTCGTCCATCGCGGCCGCCGAGCGGCGCCAGGCCAAGGCGATCAACCACATGTTCCGCCTGGCCAAGAAGTACCGCCGCGACGTCAAGCGCCTGTACTCCTACAACTGGACGGGCACGAACTGCACGAACCGCTTCGACGCGGGCCTCGTGCGCCTGGACAACTCGGCGCGCCCGGCGCTGCGCTCCTTCGCCGCGCGGTTGCGCGAGTACCGCCGCTAGCGGCCTGCACCCGCAGCGGGGTCGGGCGCCATTGTCAGGCGCCCGAC
>DASZCY010000294.1:0-5115 GCA_035942615.1 Solirubrobacteraceae bacterium
GTCGCCACCGGCCGCGTCGAGCAGGGCGTCGTCAACACGGGCGACACCGTGGAGATCGTGGGCATCACCGACACGACGAGCACGGTGGTCACCGGGGTCGAGATGTTTCGCAAGATCCTCGACCAGGGGCAGGCGGGCGACAACGTCGGCTGCCTGCTGCGCGGGACCAAGCGCGAGGACATCCAGCGCGGCCAGGTGCTGTGCAAGCCCAAGTCGATCACCCCCCACACCAAGTTCAAGGCCGAGGTCTACGTCCTCAAGAAGGAGGAGGGCGGGCGCCATACCCCGTTCTTCACGGGCTACCGGCCGCAGTTCTACTTCCGCACGACCGACGTCACCGGCGTGGCCAACCTGCCCGAGGGCACGGAGATGGTCATGCCCGGCGACAACGTTCAGATGGAGATCGAGCTGATCCAGCCGATCGCCATGGACGCCGGCCTGCGCTTCGCCATTCGCGAAGGTGGGCGGACCGTCGGCTCGGGCGTGGTCTCCGAGATCAGCCAGTAGGAGAGGACGACAGCCTTAGCATTGCGCGGCCTGCCCCGTCCGCGGGGCGGGCCGTATTGACGCCACACCACTCATGGCCACCGCCACCCAGAACAAGATCCGCATCCGCCTGAAGGCCTACGACCACTCGGCCATAGAAGCGGCTGCCAAGGAGATCGTGGACACCGCACAGCGCACCGGGGCGACCGTCTCCGGACCCGTGCCGCTGCCCACCGAGAAGAACGTCTACTCCGTGATCCGCTCGCCCTTCAAGGACAAGGATTCCCAGGAGCACTTCGAGATCCGCACCCACAAGCGGCTCATCGACATCCACCAGCCCACCCCCAAGACCGTCGACTCGCTGCAGCGCCTCGACGCGCTGCCCGCCGGCGTCGATATCGAGATCCGCCTGGCGTAGGGACGATGGCTGCGATCCTCGCCAAGAAGCTGGGCATGACCCAGGTCTTCCAGGAGGACGGCCGGGTGGAGCGCGTCACCGTGCTCGAGGCCGGTCCCTGTCCGGTGACCGGCATCCGCACCGCCGAGCGCGACGGCTACGAGGCCGTGCAGCTCGCCTTTGGGGCCACCCGCGAGAAGCACCTGACCAAGGCCGAGCTGGGGCACCTGCGCAAGGCCGACGCGCCACCCATGCGCCACCTGGTCGAGTTCCGCGACGAGGCCGGCGAACTGCAGGTCGGCGAGACGGTCACCGTGGAGGCCTTCGCGGAGGGTCAGACGGTCAAGGTCGCCGCCACCTCCAAGGGCAAGGGCTTCCAGGGCACGGTCAAGCGCCATCGCTTCGCCCGCGGGCCCGTCACCCATGGGTCGCACAATGTGCGCGCCCCGGGGGCCATCGGCGCCTCGGCGACCCCCTCGCGCGTGTTCAAGGGCATCCGCGGGCCGGGGCAGATGGGCAACGAGCGCGTCACCCAGCGCGGCCTGACGATCGTGCGCGTGGACGCCGACAACAACCTGCTGCTACTGCGGGGCGCGGTGCCGGGCCCCCGCCAGGGCCTGGTGGAGGTACGCACCGATGGCTGAGGCCCGCGTGCTCAACGGCTCGGGGACGGTGACCCTCGACGACGGCGCCTTCGGCGCGGACTTCCACGGCCCGCTCGTGCATGGCTCGGTGCGCGCCGAGCTCAACGCGCGTCGCCAGGGCACGGCCAAGGCCAGGACCCGTGGCGAGGTGCGCGGCGGCGGAGCCAAGCCGTGGCGCCAGAAGGGTACGGGCCGGGCGCGCGCGGGCTCGGAGCGCTCCCCCCTGTGGAAGGGCGGCGGCACGATCTTCGGACCCCAGCCGCGCCACTACACCTCCAAGGTCAACCGCAAGGAGCGCCGCGCGGCGCTGCGCAGCGCGCTCTCGCTGCACGCCGCCCGCGGCTCCCTGGCCGCCCTGGACGCGGGCGCCTTCGACGCGCCCTCCACCCGCCAGGCCGCCCGGCTTCTGGCCGACTGGGACCAGCGCGGCCCCACCCTCGTGGTGGTGGCCGACGCCGAGCGCGAGGCGGCGCTGTCCTTTCGCAACCTCGACCGCGTCGCGGTGCTGTCGGCCAGCGCCGTCGGCGTGGCCGACGTGGTGTGGGCCGGTGCGATGGTGGCCTCCGAGGCCGCGCTCGCCCAGCTCACCGCCCGCGCTGTCAAAGAGCCCTCGGGCCATGAGGAGGTGGCCGTCTGATGGACGCCAGCCAGGTCGTCATCCGCCCCGTGGTCAGCGAGAAGAGCTACGTGCTGGCCTCGGCCGACAAGTACACCTTCCGCGTTCACCCCCGGGCGCACAAGACCCAGATCCGCCAGGCCGTCGAGACCCTGTTCGACGTCAAGGTCGTCGAGGTGCGCACGATGACCGTCAGGCCCAAGCCCAAGCGCCGCGGGTACACCTCGGGGCGCACGCGCGCCTGGAAGAAGGCGATCGTGCAGGTGCGCGCGGGCGACTCCATCCCCATCTTCCAGGGCCTCGAGGGCCTGGAGATCTGATCCATGCCCATTCGCAAGCCCAGACCGACCAGCCCCGGCCAGCGCTTCTCGACCTACGCGGACTTCCAGGAGATAACCAAGTCGCGCCCGGAGAAGACCCTCACCGAGGGCCTTAAGAAGTCGGGCGGGCGCAACGCCCACGGTCGCAAGACCGCCCGACATCGCGGTGGCGGCGCCAAGCGCCTGTACCGCAAGATCGACTTCAAGCGCCGCAAGGACGGCATCCCCGCCCGTGTGGCCGCGATCGAGTACGACCCCAACCGCTCGGCCTACATCGCGCTGCTGCACTACACCGACGGCGAGAAGCGCTACATCCTGGCGCCCAACCGCCTGCGGGTGGGCATGACGGTCGCCTCCGGCGAGGGGGCGGACATCAGCGTGGGCAACGCGCTGCCCCTGGCGCGCATCCCGGTGGGCACGACGGTTCACAACGTCGAGCTGCAGCCCGGACGCGGCGGGCAGATGGGCCGCTCGGCCGGTACCGCGATCCAGCTCATGGCCCGGGAGGGCGGGATGGCCACGCTGCGCCTGCCCTCGGGCGAGATGCGCATGGTGCGCGCCGACTGCCGGGCCACCGTGGGCACCATCGGCAACGCCGACCACCAGAACGTCGACATCGGCAAGGCGGGACGCAAGCGCCACCTGGGCAAGCGCCCGCAGACGCGCGGCACCGCCATGAACCCGGTCGACCACCCCCACGGGGGCGGCGAGGGCTCCACCACCCCGGGGCGCCATCCCGTCACCCCCTGGGGCGTGCCCACGCTGGGCTACCGCACCCGGCCGAAGAACAAGTCGTCGGATCGCCTGATCGTGCGCGGGCGCCGGCGCGGGAAGAAGAGAGGACGTTAGGCCGTGAGCCGCTCCAGCAAGAAGGGCCCGTTCGTCGAGGAGCGCCTCATGGACCGCATCGAGGCCATGAACTCCTCGAACGCCAAGCAGATGGTGCGCACCTGGTCGCGCACGTCGACGATCTTCCCCGAGATGGTCGGCCACACCATCGCCGTACACGACGGGCGCAAGCACGTGCCCGTGTTCGTCAGCGAGTCGATGGTCGGCCACAAGCTCGGTGAGTTCGCGCCGACGCGGACCTACCGCGGCCACGCGGGCTCGGGGAGGGTCCGATGAGCCCTCAGCCCTCGACGCCCGGCCAGGGCCGCCCCGAGCAGGGCAAGGTCGAGGTCGACGCCGCCCAGGCGGCCCAGGCCGAGGGCCAGCAGGAGGCTGCCGACCAGGCGTCCGCCGGCGAGGAGGGCAGCGGCAAGCCTCCTCCCTCGCGCGCGCGCCGGCGCAAGGCCCCCGAGGCCGAGGGCACCGCCGCCGAGGCGACCGGTGAGCAGAAGGAGGTGGCCGCGGCCGCGAAGAAGGGACGCCGCGGCCGGCGCGACGAGGCGCCCGCCGCGGCCTCCCGGGCTTCGGCCAACGGCGCGGCGGCCCCCGTCGTGCGGGCGCAGGCACGCTACGTGCGCTCTAGCGCGCGCAAGGCACGGCTGGTCTGCGACCACCTTCGCGGCAAGTCCGTCGAGGACGCGCGCGCCGTGCTCGCACACACCAACCGTCAGGTCGCTCGCGACTGGGCCAAGCTGCTCGAGTCGGCCGTCGCCAACGCCGAGCACAACCACGAGTTGCTGGAGGACGACCTGCGCGTGCAGGCAGCCTTCGCCGACGAGGGCCCGACCCTCAAGCGCTTTCAGCCGCGCGCCATGGGCCGCGCGACGCGGATCCGCAAGCGCACCAGCCATCTGACCATCACCCTCACGCCGAGAAAGGAGGGATAGCGCCATGGGGCAGAAGGTCCATCCCGAATCGATGCGCGTGGGCTACATCCACGACTGGAAGTCCAACTGGTTCAACGAGCGCCACTTCTCGGACTACCTGGACGAGGACGTGCGCATCCGCGCCCACATCAACGGCAAGCTCTCCCACGCGGGGCTGGCCGACATCACCATTCGCAAGGACGCCAATGAGGTGGAGGTCAACATCCACACCGCGCGTCCGGGCATCGTGATCGGCAAGTCGGGCAGCGAGGTCGACGCCCTGCGTCGCGACCTGCACCGCATGACGCGCAAGTCGATCAAGGTCAACATCCTTGAGATCAAGCGCCCGGAGCTCGACGCGAGCCTCGTCGCCCAGTCCGTGGCCGAGCAACTGCAAAACCGCGTGGCCTTCCGTCGGGCCATGAAGCGCGCGCTGACCAGCGCCATGCGCTCGGGTGCCAAGGGCTGCAAGATCCAGGTCTCCGGCCGCCTGGGGGGCGCGGAGATGGCGCGCACCGAGGCCTATTCGGACGGGCGGGTGCCCCTGCACACCATCCGCGCCGACATCGACTACGGCTTCTTCGAGGCCAAGACGACGTTCGGGCGCATCGGCGTGAAGTGCTGGATCAACAAGGGCGAGATCATGCCTGCGGGCTTCCAGCACTCTGAGCTGACCGATCTCGAGTCCCCCGCTCCCCAGCGTCCGGGTGACGACCGCGACGGGCGCGGGCGCGGTGGCCGCGGTGGCCGCGGCGGCGGCCCCGGCGGCGGCGGGCGCAGATCGAGACCCTCGAACAGGGCCTTGCGTTCACGGTCCTCGGCCTCCTCGTCGGCCACCGCCGACAGGGGAGGCAGTCGCTCGTCGGGGTCGCAGCTCATAGCCGCAGCTCTTGACCGG
>DASZCY010000295.1:0-6250 GCA_035942615.1 Solirubrobacteraceae bacterium
GGGAATTCTGGCCCAAGACGGAAAGGAGTACCGGCGCAGGGCCGAGTCGCGCACCGACCAGCCCGCGAGCGGAACGTCGGTCGTGGGGTCGAGGTTCGCGAGCCTGACCCACTCGCCGTTGACGTTGAGCTGGTCGACTCCTTTGGCATCCCACTGGACCGCCAGCGTCAGCTTCGAGTGCTCACTAGGCCCGCGGGCACAGGACTGCGGATCCCACAGCCCCCGGGAGGCGGCCGCGGCCTGCTGGGCCAGCTCTCGGTAGGTGGCATTCCACGCGTACTCGATGCCGTTGGGAAGCCACAGCGCGTGTCCCTCCGCCACCAGGATGCGCCCCACGTCGTGCCACCGTCCCCCGATCCGCACAGCCGCCGATCGGCGCAGGCGGCTGCCCGTCCGGCTTGTGGCGCGCCGCGCGCTCAGACGGACGGCGCCACGGGCGGCCCTGACCAAGCGCTCGAGCCGAGCGGTGGCCTCCAGCGCGTGGCAGTCACCCCTGCGCCTACTCGGCCGGGTGCTGTAGACGCGCTGCTCCATCGCCTGGATCCCCGTCAGGCGCACGCGCCGGGGCCTCCGCGTGCCGTCGCCGGCGATGTCCACGTCCAGGGTGTCGCCGTCGGCCACCATGGTGACCTTCCCGCTCCAGACCTGACAGCGCGGGGAGGTCCTGTCGGGCAGGCAGGGACCCGTGCTCGCGGCCGCTGGCGACGGGAGCGCAGCCGCCAGGGCGGCGAGGGCGAGAGCGAGGAGGACGGGGCTGAGTCGGCGCATCGGGGAGCGGAGTGGCATGCGTGCAGACATCGGCACGGTCCGGCGCGCAGTTGAGCCCCCAGCGTCGGATATGGTCGCAACGCTGATGCCCCACGTCAGCGTCATCGTCCCGGTCTACAACCCGGGCAGCGACATCGACGACCTCATCGACTCGTTGCTCGGCCAGTCGCTCCCCCCCGAGGACCTCGAGCTGATCTTCGTCGACGACGGCTCCACCGACGCGACACCTCAGCGCCTGGACGCGCTGGCGGCGGGGCACGCCCACGTGCGCGTCAGGCACATCCCCAACTCCGGGTGGCCCGGACGCCCACGCAACGTTGGGCTGGACCTCGCGCGCGGAGAGCACGTGCTGTTCGCCGACAACGACGACTGGCTGGGGCGAGAGGCGCTCGAGCGCCTGCATGCGACCGCGCTGCGCGACGACGCGGACGTTGTCGTGGGCAAGGTGGTGGGTCACGGCAAGTTCGTCCCGCGCGGACTCTTCTCGGCCAACCGCCGCAGCGTGACGCTCGCGGAGTGGCCCGCGCTTCTCGGCCTGCTCACCCCCCACAAGCTGTTTCGCCGGACGCTGCTGGACGAGCACGGGATTCGCTTTCCCGAGGGACGCCGGCGCCTGGAGGACCACATGTTCGTGGTCCACGCCCTCTTCCACGCCCGCGCGGTCTCCGTGCTGGCCGACTACCCCTGCTACCACTGGGTCCGCCGGGACGCCGACGCCAACGCGTCCTACCGGCCCTTCGAGGCGGTTGGGTACTACCAGAACGTCCGGGAGGTGCTCGATCTGGTGGATGAGCACACCGAGCCCGGACCGTTACGCGACCGGCTGTCGGCGCACTGGTATCGCGGGAAGATGCTCGGCCGTGTGGGAGGACCCTACTTCCTGCGCCGCGATGCCGATCACCGCCGCGAGCTGCACCGCGAGGTCCGCCGCCTTGCGCTCGAGCGCTACTCGCGGCAGGTGGACGCAGGGCTCCCTCTCAACCTGCGGGTGCGCTCCCACCTGCTGCGCGAGGCGACCTACGAGTCGCTGGAGGCCCTCGCGGCCGTGGAGGACGAGCTGCGCGCCAAGCCGGCCCTCCGACACCTGAGCAGGCAGGGCGACGCGGTGGTGCTGCGCGTCGAGGCCTCGCTTGTCAGCGCAGGAAAGCCGCTCAGCTTCGTCCGGCGCGCGGGTCGTCTGCTCTGGATCCCGCCCGCACCGCTGCACGAGGCGCTGCCGCCCGAGGCGCTCGACGCCACGGAAGAGCTGCCCGCCAGCCGTGCGCAGCTCTTCCTGCGCTCGACCGCCGACCGCAGCGAATACGTCATCCCTGGGCAGACCGAGGTCCGCCTCGAGGACGCAGACGGGCCGGGCGAACGCGTCAGGGCGGTTCTCCTCACCGAGGCCCGGCTCGTGCCCGCCACGGCCGCCGCCGGCTCGCCCCTGCCGCCCGGCGACTGGGAGGTCTTCGCCGTGGTCACGGTGGCGGGCTTCTCGACGCCGCGCCGCGTGCGGGGACCCGGCGACGACCCGCTGACGCTGATCGTCGACCCGGCCGGCCGGGTGGTGGAGCGGCGCACCGCCCTGTCGCGCCGCGTCGCGCACCGGGTACCCTGGGCGGCGCGGCTGGCCCGACGCGCACGGGCGGCGGCCGGCCGCTGAGGCCCGGCGCCCCTCCTCGGGAATCCCTCAAGGCCCGGCCGGAATCCCGCAGGACGCCCGTGAAGGCTATGTGTACGCTGTCGCCGTGGCGAGAGGCGGGCCGAAGGCGTGATGGTCGCTCGTCGCGTCGACGTGCTCGAGGGCCGCTGGCTGCGCGTGATCGGGGAGTGCCGCCCGGGCGGCGACGACCCCGTCCATCTCGTCCTTCACGGCCGCGACGCGGCGCCCGAGCGTCGCGTCGCGCTCGCCCGCGCCGGCGAGGACGCGCGCGAGGTCGAGGCCACCATCGAGCTTGCCAAGCTCGCCCCACCCGCCGGCACCTCGGGCACCTGGGACCTGCACGTCGCCTCGAACGGCGAGCCCGCAGAGCGCGTCGCGGCGGGCGGCGACACCGCGCTGGGCGCGGCGGCGGTGTTCGCCGCCGGGACCGCGCTGTATCGCGTGCGCCCGTGCCGCGCGCAGGACGGAGGTGTCACCGTCGAGGCCGAGGCGCTGCCTCCCCACGCCGAGGTTCTGCGGGTGCTCATCGAGGAGGACGCCGCGGTCGTGGAGGGAACCCTGCCGGCGTCCGTCGCGGGCTCGCCCCGGCGCACCGAGCTGGTGGCGCGCCGCCGATCGGACGGGGAGCAGACGCGCGGGCCGGTCGAGCTGACCGGCGAGCGCTTCCGCGCGCGGATCGGGCTGTCACAGCTCGTCACCGACCGGGAGGACGGGGATGTGTGGGACCTCGAGGTCGACGTGGAGGGCGCGGGGCGGCTGCGCCTGGGCGCCCATCACGACGCCATCCCCAACAAGCGCGAGGTCGTGGTCCTCCCCGCCCGGCGGGTCGGTGGCAACGGCGCCGAGCGCGAGACGCGTCCCTTCTTCACGGTCGAGAACAACCTGTCGATCCGCTCGACGCCCGTGCCGGCCCCCGCCGGCGGTGCGCCGGGCTCTGGCTCCGCGCCGCCCGCGCGCAAGCGGCGCACGAACCTCCAGCAGCGGGTGCTGGTCCCGCTGGCCATCGGCGTGCATCGGGCCGCGACCCGCGTGGCGGCGCTCCTGCTGCGCCGCGGGCCCGGCCCGCAGGCCGCAGGGGATGGGCGGAGCGTCCACGTCCTGCTCATGCACGCCTACGGCATGGGCGGCACGATCCGTACCACGCTCAACCTCGTCGAGCGCCTCGCGGAGAGCCACGACGTGGAGGTCATCAGCATGGTGCGCCGCCGGGAGCGCCCCTTCTTCGCCTTTCCCTCCGGCGTCACCGTGACGGCCGTCGACGACCAGCGCGCGAGCGCCGCGCCCGCGGGCGTAGGCGGTCGCCTGCGCGGGCTGCTGCGCGCGCTGCCCAGCGTGCTCATGCATCCGGACGACCAGGCCTTCGCTGCCTGCAGCCTGTGGATGGACGTCCAACTGCTGCGCCGGTTGCGCTCGCTGCGCTCGGGGACCCTGATCGGCACCCGTCCCGGTCTCAACATCATCGCGGCCCGGCTGGCCCCCCCCGGCGTGCTCAGCGTCGGTCAGGAGCACATGAACTTCGCCGCCCATCGGCGCCCCGGGCTGTCGGCGGCGATCCGCCGGGACTACGGAAAGCTCGACGCGCTGGGAGTGCTGACCGAGGACGACCTGCACGACTACGGGGAGCTGCTGCGCGCCGCCCCGACGCGACTCGCGCGCATCCCCAACGCCCTTCCGCCGCTGGAGGGCGAGGTCTCACCGCTGGAGGCCAAGGTCGTGGTGGGCGCGGGACGACTGACGCGGCAGAAGGGGTTTGACCTGCTCATCCGTGCCTTCGAACGTGTCGCCCGCGAGCGCCCGGACTGGCAGCTGCGCATCTACGGCAGGGGCCGCGAGCACGGTGCGCTGCAGCGGCTGATCCTCGATCGCGAGCTGTACAACAACGTCTTTCTCATGGGTCCGACCCGACGCCTGGGCGAGGCGTTCTCGCGGGCGTCCATCTTCGCGCTTTCCTCGCGCTTCGAGGGCTTCGGGATGGTCATCGTGGAGGCGATGAGCAAGGGTCTTCCGATCGTCAGCTTCGACTGCCCGCGCGGCCCGAGCGAGATCGTCAACCCCGACCGGGACGGGGTGCTGGTCCCCCCCGGCGACGTCGCGGCGCTCTCCCAGTCGCTGATCGATCTCATCGATGATCCCGAGCGGCGCCGGCGCTTCGGCGTGGCGGCGGTGGAGAAGGCCCAGGCGTACGACCTCGTCGAGATCGGCCGCCGGTGGGAGATGCTCCTGGACGAGCTCGTCGCTCAGCGCGCGCCGGCGGCCGGACACCCGCAGCCCACCGTGGGGGCGGGAGGAGCGGCGTGAGCGACGCGGGCACAGCAGCGCCCTCCGCGGTGCGCCCGCGCCCGCGCCCGGACGGAGCGGCCGCCGGCTCCGCCATGCGCGGGCCGGCCGTGCCCGGCGGCAGCGCCGCCGGGGTCACCACCGCGGTGGTTCTGGCCACCGCGCCGGCGACGGAGGGGGGGCCGGCGGCGGGCCAGGACTTCGCGGGCACGGCGATCGTGCGGCGTCTGGTAGACCAGCTCGCCGGACTGGGCATGCGCGCCGTGCACGTCGTGACCCGCCCGGGCTGGGAGACGGCGCTGGAGGCGTCGCTTCAGGGTGTGGGCCTGTCCGTGGCGCTGCGGCCCAGCGCGGACCCCGCCGAGGACCTGCGCGCGGTCGCGGACGCCGCGCGCGCCACCTCCGGTGGGCTCGTCGTTGCCCAGGGCGAGATCCTGACCCACCGGGAGGCGCTCGCCGGCCTGCTGGCCAACCCCCGCATCGCGACCGGCATGCTGGCGGCCGGCGGCTACTTCGGATGGCCGTTCGTCCCCCGTGCGCGCTCGAACCGGGGGCGCGTGGTCAGCGTGGCCTCCCCGTATCACGCCGTGGAGGGCCCCAACATCACCTTTCTCGGGGTTCTCAAGGTCGCCTCCGCCGATCGAGCGGCGCTCGTCGAGGTGGCCGAGCGCCTGGCGACCCTCACCGCGCCGCCCCTGCCGCCCGCCTGGGAGCAGGAACTCGACGTCAAGGCCGAGCAGTGGCGCCTTGCGCTCGCCAAGGCCGCGCTGGAGCGCGCCGGGGACGAGTCCGGCGACCCCCAGGACGTCGAGCTCTCGGCCGACGACGAGGCGCGGGTGCTCCGCCAGCTCGCCGTCGCGCCGCACGACGTGGCCTCCCTGCTGGCCGTCGGGGTGGTCCGGTCGGGCATCCATCTGGGCAGCAGCTACGTGCGCAAGCTCTTCTGGGCGAGGCCCCTCTCGGGCGCCGCGGTGGCTCGGGCGGCCCGGGAGATCACCCAGTACGACGAGGACCGGGTCCTGCTCGAGTCGGCCGTGAAGGCCACCGACGGCTTCTTCACCACCTTCTTCGTGAGCCCCTACTCCAAGTTCCTGGCTCGCTGGGCCGCCCGGCGCGGGTGGACCCCAAACCAGGTCACCACGGTGTCGCTGGCCATCGGGCTGCTGGCCGCCGCGGCCTTTGCGACCGGTCAGCGCGAGGGGCTGATCGTCGGTGCCCTCCTGCTCCAGCTGTCGTTCACCACCGATTGCGTCGACGGGCAACTGGCCCGCTACACGCGGACGTTCTCCAAGCTCGGGGGTTGGCTGGACTCCGTCTTCGACCGTACAAAGGAGTACGCCGTCTTCGCCGGCCTGGCGGTGGGCGCAGGCGGCTTGGGACAGGACGTCTGGGTGCTGGCGGCGGCGGCGCTCACCTTGCAGACCGTCCGCCACACCTTCGACTTCTCCTTTGCCGCCGGCCAGCACCAGGTCATCGCCACGGCCCCCCAGCCGCCGATCGAACGACCGGGCGACCGCCCCACCGGCGGCGGCGCCCCCGCGCGCCGCCCGGCCGCCGCGGGGT
>DASZCY010000296.1:0-14565 GCA_035942615.1 Solirubrobacteraceae bacterium
CAGCAGCAGGCCGCGGCCGGGGTCGCCCGCGGCGGCGTCAACCCACGCGACCGAGTAGCGGTGCTCGTCGTCGTCGGCCGCCATGCGCTCGAGCAGGTCGTCAAGGTCCCTCGTGCGGGTCACCTCCTCGCGGACGGTCCCGGACGGCAGGGGCACGAGGCGCAGCGTCGCGTCGGCGATCACCCCGGTGAGGCCCATGCCCCCGACCGTGGCGGCGAACGCGTCCGAGCCGGGCACCAGACGCTGGCGTCCCCCATCGGCCGTCAGCAGGGTAAGGGCACCAACGTGGCGCCCGAAGCCGCCGTCGCGGTGGTGGTTCTTGCCGTGGATGTCGGCCGCGATCGCGCCGCCGACGGTGACGAAGCGGGTGCCGGGCACCACCGCGGGAAACCAGCCTTGCGCCATCGTCGCCCCGGCCAGGGCCTCCAGGCTCGTCCCGGCCGCCACGGTCACCTCGCCCCGCTGCGTGTCGAAGGCGTGGATGCCCGCCAACCCCGTCATCTCCACGACGTGCCCGCCGGCGTTCTGGGCCGCATCGCCGTAGGCCCGGCCCAGACCGCGGGCCAGCAGCCCACGCGGTCCCGCGGCCGCCACCCCCGCCGCGAGCTCGTCCGTGGCGCGCGGGCGGACGACCGTGGCGCGGCTGCGCGTCGCCCGGCCCCAGCCCGACAGCAGCCGCGTCTCGGTGGCAAGAGCCGGCACGGCCAGACAGGTACCCCGCGCTCGGGCTGCGATACCCGCTCGGCCGGCGTCGCGGCCGGGGCCTACCGTAGGCCGGGCTTGTCCGCCTGGCTCGTGCTCCCCACCTACGACGAGGCGCAGACCTTGGAGGCCGTGGTCCGGGCGGCGCACGGGGTCCTGCGCGCGGCCGCTGGGGAGAACTTCCGCATCCTCGTGGTCGACGACGCCTCCCCCGACGGCACAGGCGTGATCGCCGACCGCCTCGCGCGCGAGCTCGCCGCGGTGGAGGCGCTGCACCGGCCTGCGCGCGCCGGCCTGGGGCCGGCCTACCTTGCCGGCTTCGCGCGCGCCCTGGAGGGCGGGGCCGGCTTCGTCTTCCAGATGGACGCCGACCTCTCCCACGATCCCACCGATCTGGCCCGGCTGCTGGCGGCGGCGCGCGGCGGCGCGCTGGCGCTCGGGTCGCGCTACACGACGGGCGGGCGGATCGAGGGATGGGGCACCGTGCGCCGGGCGGTCAGCCGCGGCGGCTCGCGCTATGCCCGGACGGTTCTGGGCAGCGGGGTGCGCGATCTCACCGGGGGCTTCAAGTGCTTTCCCCGCGCGATCCTCGACGCGATCGACCTGTCCACGGTGCGCTCCCGCGGCTATGCCTTCCAGGTCGAGCTCACCTACCGCACCGCGAGCGCGGGCTTCCCGGTCGTAGAGGTGCCCATCGCCTTTCGCGAGCGCCGGGCCGGGCAGTCGAAGATGACCTGGCGCATCGCCCTGGAGGCGGCATGGCTGGTCCCCGCGCTGCGCCTGGCGCGTCCCCGGCTCAAGTCCACCGCCGGGGCGCCGATGCCAGGCATGTGAGCGTGCCTCCTCCTCCGCTGCCCGTTGCGGCCAGCCCGGGCGGACGTCCTCCACGCGGTGAGACGCGGGTGGTGCTCGCCGCCTGGAACCGGACGCCGTGGCTGGTGGTCCGCCGCTGGCTTGCGGCCAGCGTCGCCGTCGCCGCGGGCCTGCTGACCGTGGTCTGGCTGGTCGCCGCCGCCTCCACGCCCGACGCCTCGGGCCTGCGGTTCGCGGGCCTCACCGAACCGGCGACCGGCCGCGACGTCGGCCTCGTGCTGGTGGCCAACAGCCTCGTGCTGGCCCTGCACGCCTTCGCCTGCGTCGCCGGCTACCTGGCCAGGCGCTCGCTGCCGCTGGAAGCCGCCCGCTACCGCGGGGTCACGCGCTGGGTGCACGAGCACGCCGGGCCGGCGGCCATGGCCTTCGTGGGCGCCGCGACGCTGTTCTCGCTGGCCACCCAGGCCTACGAGCTGGGTCTGAGCGCCTCGACGCTGGCCGCGCAGCTGGGGATCTCTCCGGGACTCCTGCTGCTCGGCCTGCTGCCTCACGCCCTGCCCGAGCTCGTCGCGCTGTTTCTGCCCCTCGCCGCCTGGTTGGTGGCCGCCCGCGCGCAGCTGTGGCACGAGCTCCTGGCCGCCACGGCGGTGACCGTGGCCATCGCCGTGCCCGTGCTGCTGGTCACCGCCCTGGTCGAGGTGTTCATCACCCCTCACCTCCTCCAGGCGCTGGTCGGGTAGGTCGCTTCACTTCGTATAGTGAGAGTGCACCGCGAACCCAGTCAGGAGAACCGATGGCAGGCACCCTCAAGGACGTCACCGACACGAACTTCCAGGCCGAGGTGCTGGAGGCCGACAAGCCCACGCTCGTCGACTTCTGGGCCCCGTGGTGCGGTCCCTGCCGCGTGGTGGCCCCGGTGCTGGAGGAGCTCGCCTCCGAGCGCGACGATCTCCAGATCGTCAAGCTCAACGTGGACGAGAATCAGCAGGTCGCCGGCCAGTTCGGCATCTTCTCGATCCCCACCATGATCCTCTTCAAGCACGGCCAGGTGGCCCACAAGATCGTCGGGGCGTATCCCAAGAGGAAGCTCGAGCTGGAGCTCGAGCCCCAGCTGACGGCCTAGAGACCGCTCCTGCGCGCGGCGCCCCCGGGCGCCGCGCTCAGGCCTTCGTCACGCCGATGCGCAGCTCGCGCCCCTCGATGCGCGCCTCCTGCCCGTCCGTGCGCCCGTCGTAGGCCAGCTCCACGGCCAGCGTTTCCCCCGTCACATAGGCCTCGTGAGCGCGCGCGGCGTCGAGCAGCCCCTCGTCGCCGCCCAACGTGAGCGCGATGCGATCCTCGACGGCCAGGCCGGCCGCCTTGCGCGCGGCCTGCACCGCGTGCACGACCTCGCGCGCGAGGCCCTCGCGGTGCAGCTCGTCGTCCAGGGCGAGCTCCAGCGCCACGGCGTGGGATCCCTCCCGCTCCAGCTGGTAGCCCTCCAGCGGCGCGAGTGACAGGAGCAGGTCGCCGGCGTCCAGCTCGTGCTCATGAGCGTCGACCATCACGCCCACCGTGCGTCCCCCGCGCAGCGCTGCGGCCACGCCGGCCGGGTCGAGCGCCTCCACGGCCGCGGCCACCTGGGGCATGGCCTTGCCAAAGCGCGGGCCCAGCGCGCGGTAGTTGGGCCTGACGGTGTGGGAGCCCAGCTCGTCGGCCTGGGTGACGAAGCGCAGCCGCTTGACGTTGAGCTCCTCGCACACCACCCCCGCCAGGCGCTCGACGGCGGCCCGCTCACGTCCTTCGGCCACCACCACCGCCTCGTGCAGGGGCTGGCGCACCTTGACCTTGGCGGCGCTTCGGGCCGACAGACCCAGGCGCACCGTCTCGCGCGCCACCGCCATGGCGTGCTCGAGCTCCACGTCGCGCGGGCGGGCGGGGTCGGCTTGGGGCCAGTCACACAGGTGCACCGAGGGCTCCGCCCCGTCGAGCTGCTCGTACAGCTCGTCGGCGATGAACGGGGTGAACGGGGCCAGCAGCTTGGCGACCGTGACCAGGCACGCGCGCAGCGTCGCGAAGGCGGCCGGGTCGCCCTCCCAGAAGCGTCGGCGCGAGCGGCGCACGTACCAGTTGGACAGCTCGTCGACGAAGGCGGCTATGGCCCGCCCGGCGGTGGTGGGGTCGTAGGCGTCGAGACGCTCGGTGACCTCCTCGACGGTGGCGGCCAGGCGCGAGCGCGCCCAGGCGGCGAGGTCGGTCTCCACGGGCTCGGCGCCCTCCTCGGGGTGGTAGGTGGAGAAGAACACCAGCGTGTTCCACAGCTGGCGCAGGAAGAGGCGCACGCCCTCGCCGATGGTCTCCAGGGAGAAGCGGTAGCCGTCCCAGGGCTGCTTGGAGGTGAAGAAGTACCAGCGCAGGGCGTCGGCGCCGAAGCGCTCGACGACGTCCCAGGGGTCCACGGCGTTGCCCCGCGACTTGGACATCTTCTGGCCCTCGGGGTCGAGGATCAGCCCGAGGCAGACCACGTTCTCGTAGGGCGCGCGGTCGTACAGCAGCGTGGAGATGGCCAGCAGGGAGTAAAACCAGCCGCGCGTCTGGTCCAGGGCCTCGCAGACGAACTGGGCGGGAAAGCGAGCCTCGAAGTGCTCGCGGCCCTGCTCGCTCAGCGGCGCGGCGTACTGGGCGAAGGGCATGGCGCCCGAGTCGAACCACACGTCGATGACCTCGGGCACCCGTGCCATCTCCTCCGTGCAGTCCTCCGTGCAGGCGAAGGTCACATCGTCCACGTGGGGGCGGTGCGGGTCGTCCAGCACGACGCCCGAGCGCTCCGCCAGCTCGGCCAGCGAGGCGATCACGTGCACGTGGCCGGCCGGGCAGCGCCACACCGGCAGCGGCGTGCCCCAGTAGCGCTCGCGCGAGAGCGCCCAGTCCACGTTGTGCTCCAGCCAGTCACCGAAGCGCCCGTGCTTGATGTGCTCGGGATACCAGGTCACCGTCTCGTTGGCGGCCAGCAGGCGCTCGCGCAGCTGCGAGGTGGCGATGTACCAGGAGGGCTTGGCGTAGTACAGCAGCGGGGTCGAGCAGCGCCAGCAGTGGGGATAGGCGTGCTCATGGTCGGTCGCGCGCAGCAGCTTGTCGCGCGTGCGCAGGTCCTCGACCAGGTCACGGTCGGCGTCCTTGACAAAGCGCCCGGCGTAGGGGCCGATGCGCTCGTCGTAGGTGCCGTCGAGGCGCACGGGATTGACCACCGCCAGGCCGAAGCGCCGGCCCAGCTGGAAGTCGTCCTCGCCAAAGGCGATCGCCGTGTGCACCAGGCCGGTGCCGTCGTGGGCCGTCACGAAGTCGGCGGGCAGCACGGTGTGCCCGCGGGGGCCGTACTCGGAGGCGGGGAGGAAGGGGAAGGGCGGCTCGTAGGCCACGCCCTCCAGGTCATGGCCGGGGAAGCGGTCGAGCACCTGCGCACCCTCGCCCAGCACCCGCTCCACCAGCGCTTCGGCCACGACCAGCACCTCGTCGGAGCCGCTCGCGCGTGCGCGGACGTAGGGGAGATCGGGGTGCACGGCCACCGCGGCGTTGGAGACCAGGGTCCAGGGCGTGGTGGTCCACACCGCCAGCGTGTCGCCGGCGCGCAGTGGCGAGCCCGCGACGTCGCGTACCCCGAAGCGCACGTACACGCTGGGGTCGACCACGTCGCGGTAGCCCAGCGCGACCTCGTGGCTGGACAGCGCCGTGCCACAGCGTGGGCAGTAGGGCACGACCTTGTGGCCCTCGTAGAGCAGGCCCCGGGCGTGGATCTGCCCGAGCGCCCACCAGACCGACTCGACGTACTCGGTGTCCAGCGTGCGGTAGGCCGCGTCGAGGTCGATCCAGAACCCGATGCGCTCGGTCAGCGCGTCCCACTCCTCGAGGAAGGCGAAGACCGACTCGCGGCAGCGCTTGTTGAACTCGGCGATGCCGTAGGCCTCGATCTCGGCCTTGGAGGAGATGCCCAGCTGCTGCTCCACGGCGATCTCCACCGGCAGGCCATGGCAGTCCCAGCCGCCCTTGCGCTCGACGTAGAAGCCGCGCATGGTCTTGAAGCGGGGGAAGATGTCCTTGAACACGCGGCTGAGGACGTGGTGGGTTCCCGGCCGGCCGTTGGCCGTGGGCGGGCCCTCGTAGAAGACCCAGCCGGGGGCGCCCTCGCGGCGGCGCAGCGACTCGCGGAACACGTCGCGCTCGCGCCAGCGCTCGAGCACCGCCTGCTCGAGGGCCGGAAAGGCGGGCTGGGAGTCGACGGCGGGCATCGGCAAGCGAGTCTAGGTCGATTGTGCGGGGATCGGATCGCCGTCGGCCTACCGGCCGGCCGCGGATGGCAAGATGGCCGCCATGGGCCGCCTGGACGAGCTGGACCTCTCGCTCGAGCTCAGCCGCTCCGAGCAGGACGAGCGCCTGAAGGCGGGCGGCGAGCGCCTGACCCAGCTGCGCCTGGCCTGCGGCGGCCTGCTCGGCTCGGGCGCGCTGGGCCCGCCGGTGTGCCTGGCCTTCGAGGGCTGGGACGCCAGCGGCAAGGGCGGGGCGATCAAGCGCCTCGTCGCACCCCTCGATCCGCGCCATGTCCGCGTGCGCGCCTACTCGGCCCCGACGCACGACGAGAAGCGACACCACTTTCTGTGGCGCTTCTGGGACAACCTGCCCGGCTGGGGCGGCATGGCGATCTTCGACCGCTCCTGGTACGGGCGCGTGCTCGTCGAGCGCGTGGAGGGCTTCGCCGCCGAGGAGCAGTGGCAGCGCGCCTACGACGAGATCGCCGCCTTTGAGCGCACGCTGGTGGCGGAGGGCATGGTGCTCGTCAAGTTCTGGCTGCATGTCTCCGCCGAGGAGCAGCTGCGGCGCTTCGAGCGCCGCGCCGGGGATCCACTGAAGTCCTGGAAGCTGACCGACGAGGACTGGCGCAACCGCGCCAAGCGCGACGCCTACGCGGCGGCGGTCGAGGAGATGGTGTGGCGCACCGACGTCCCCGAGGCGCCATGGCAGCTCGTCGCAGCCGACTCCAAGCGCCATGCGCGCGTCGCCGTGATGGAGACGGTGATCGCCGCGATGGAAGCCGGCCTGCGCCGCCACGGCCTCGAGGTCCCCGAGCCCGTCGGGGGATGACGGCCGACGCGCAGTGACACGGAGATCGACGCCCCCGGTCGACTGTCGATCGCCCCCCATGGGCCGCCGCCTCGCGCTCGCCGCCCTCGTCCTGGCGGGCTGCTCGGCCGCAGAGCCGGAAGCGATGCCAGCGTCGTGCGTCAGCGACGCCGAGAGCTACGCCCGGGCGCTGGAGCGCGCGCCCGCGCCCGTGCGCCTGCCCGACGGATCGCCCATCTCCGCCTGCGTGGAGCGAGCCTCGAAGCCCGCCGATCTGCAGAACCTCGGGGTGGTCACCACGCGCACGGCCGACCGCCTGGCCGAGCAGGCCGCGGACGACCCTCGCGCGGCGCTGGCCCTCGGCTACCTCATCGGGGCGGTGCAGCGGGGTGCCGAGCGCACAAACGGGACGCAGCTCGAGCTGGCCTTCCGCATCGGCCGGGCGGGCGGCCGGCTGGGGTCTCCCCCGCCGCGGATCGCCGGCGCCCTGGAGCGCGGGATCGCCGCCGGCGAGCGGACGGGGTAGGGGACCACGTTGCGCCTCCGTCTCTCCCATGCTCGGAGAACCTCGCATTGAGACTCCGTCTTTTTCATGCTCGGGACGGTGCGCGGGTGGCCTACCGGGAGGCCGGCACCGGGCCGCCGCTGGTGCTGCTGCACTCCGCTCGGCTGACCCACCGCGAGTTCGAGCCGCTGGTGGAGGAGCTGGCCGACCGCTTCCGCCTCGTGCTGCCCGACCTGCCCCTCCACGGCGATTCCGAGGACCGCCCTCACCACCCCTACACGCTGGACTGGATGGCCGAGGTCATGGGGGACTTCTGCATGGAGGTGGGCGGCCGGCGGCCACTGGTGGGCGGCCACGGAGAGGGCGCGGAGATCGCGCTGCACGCCGCCGCAACGCACCGTATGCGCCCGGCGCGCCTGGTGATCATGTCCGCGCGGCTGCACCGCCCGCCGGCGTCGGACCGCCTGGGCACCGCGTGGCGCCTGGCCGCCCGGGCGGCCGCGGTGCCGGGCCTGGACCGTATGGCCGCCCGCGGCGCACGCCTGCTCTTCCGCCCCGAGCACGGAATGGCCCTGACCGCGCGCGGCAACCCGGCCGCGCGCGACCTGGTACGCCACGCCCTGGCCGACATCGCGCACAACACCAGCCTGGCGCGCTCATGGGCGCGCTTCGCCCGGCGCTGGCCCCGCGGCGCCCGGCGCGACCTCCTCGACGCCTACTCCCGGCTCGACCGCCCGGTGTTGCTGCTGTGGGCCGACGAGGACCGCTTCCACCCGGTCTGGGCCGCGGAGGAGGCGCTCGACCTGTTGCCCGACGCACAGCTGCGCGTGCTGCCCGGCACCGGCTTCCTGATGGCCTACGACGACCCGGTCGGCCTCGCGCGCGAGATCAAGGCCTTCTGCCTGCGCCCGTCCTCCGCGAAGGTCGGGTAGCCTCGCGGGCGCCCGACCGAGAGGACTGCCGATGACCACGCACGACACGCCCGCCCGGCTGTGGGGCGGCGAGACCACCAAGGCGATCGACAACTTCCCGGGCTCGGGCGAGCGGGTGCCGGTGGCGGTGGTGCGCTGGCTGGGCCGCGTGAAGGGTGCCGCCGCGCGGGTCAACGGCGAGCTGGGCCTGCTGGACGGCGACCTCGCCCGCCGCGTGGCCGAGGCCGCCGACCGCGTCGCCGCCGGGGAGTTCGATGACCAGTTCCCCATCGACGTCTTCCAGACCGGCTCGGGCACCTCGTCGAACATGAACGCCAACGAGGTCATCGCCGCGCTGGCCGGCGAGGGCGCCCACGCCAACGACCACGTCAACATGGGCCAGTCGTCCAACGACGTGTTCCCCAGCGCCGTGCACCTCGCCGCGCTGGACGACGCCACCCACCGCCTGCTGCCCGCGCTGGAGCGCCTCGAGCGCTCCTTTGCCGCCAAGGCCGACGAGTTCGCCGACGTGGTCAAGGCGGGGCGCACGCACCTCATGGACGCGGTGCCGGTCACCCTCGGCCAGGAGTTCTCGGGCTACGCCGCGCAGGTGCGCCTGGGCGCGCGGCGCGTGGACAACGCGCTGCCCCAGGTCGCGCAGATCCCCCTGGGGGGAACCGCAACGGGCACCGGCCTGAACACCCATCCCGAGTTCGCCGAGCGGGTGCGCGGGCTGCTGGCCGAGGGCTCGGGCCTCCAGGTCCGCGCGCCCGAGGACCCCTTCGAAGCCCAGGGCAGCCGCGACGCGCTGGTCGAGCTCTCGGGCGCGCTGAAGGTCGTGGCCGTCTCGCTGACCAAGATCGCCAACGACCTCGCGCTCATGGGCTCGGGCCCGCGCTCGGGCATCGGCGAGCTGCTGCTCCCCGAGCTCCAGAAGGGCTCATCGATCATGCCCGGCAAGGTCAACCCGGTCATCCCCGAGGTGGTCATGCAGGTCGGCGCCCAGGTCATCGGCAACGACGCGGCCATCACCGTCGGCGGCCTGCAGGGCAACTTCGAGCTCAACGTGCGCATCCCGATCATGGCGCGCAACCTGCTGGGCTCGCTGCACCTGCTGACCACCACCTCCGAGCTGCTGGCCACGAAGTGCGTGGACGGCATCGAGGCCAACGCGGCGGGCTGCGAGCGCTCGGCCGAGGGCACCCTGGCGGTGGCCACCGCGCTGAACCCCTACATCGGCTACGACCGGGCCGCGGAGATCGTCAAGGACGCCGCACAGTCGGGGCGCACGCTGCGCGAGGTCGCCCGCGACCACGGGGTCGAGGAGGCCACGCTGGACGAGGCCCTCGACCTGCGGCGCATCGCGGCGGGAAGCAGCGGGGGGTAGGGCGCGCGCCAAGGAGCGTGCCCGCTTGGCGACCGCCTCGGACCGGCCAACGGGCTGCTGCCGAGTTGACGAGCCCTGGCGGAGCTCATCCGACAGAAAGAGGGCCGCCCTGGGGCGGCCCTCCTTCCAGCTCGTGGATGGAACCTGGCTGCCTAGAGCCGGGCGGGAACCCCGTTCGGGAACAGGTCCTTCAGCAGGCCCGGGTCCAAGTCGGTGAGCTCGCCACCCGGGAAGAGGCAGATCTCCGCAATCCCGTCGAGGTCGATGAACGTCCCACCGCGCCGCTCGCAGTTGCGCTCCAGCTTGTTCGGCTTGTTCCCGGGGCGGCTGTCGCTCCCGGGCAGCAGGCAGACGAACACCAATCCGTCGACCTGCACAAAGATGCCTCCGCGCTTCTCACACTCCCGCTCGGCCTGGTTCATGACGACCCTCGGCGGCGGTCCGTTCCCGTTCCCCTTCCCCTTCGCCGCAGAGGCCGCGGGAGCGCTTACCCCCGCGATCAGCGCAACGGAGCACAACAGCAAAACAGCCCTTCGCATAGAAACCCCTCCTGACGTGCCTTTGACCGAAGCGGCCAGCGCCTCGATCCTTACTTTCTAGGACGCGGGACGGGGGCGGAGGTTGAGAAGCGCAGAAAAACATCGTGCTCTCGCTGCGACTTACTCGGCCGGCTCGAGCAGGTCAACGCCGCTCGCACTGAGGACGGCTCTCTCGAGGGTCTATCTCGGTAGCGTGCGCTCCCTACGAGATCGGCCCTCAAGGCGGTCCGGGTTGCCGGCGCCTTTCGGGAGTGCGCCTAGGGCTTGGCCGTTGCTCGGGCGACGGGTCAGCGAGCTCGGACCCACCGGCTCTCAGCTTCTTGGCGCAGCGCAGTTCGCGGCGCGGATCCTCGCGGAGGATCGCGAGGCACTCGCGCATCTCATCGCTTGCCCTGGCGGGCGCGCGCGCGAGGTCCGTCGGATGTCGGACAGGCGGCCCTGACGCCGCTTGGCGCTCACGCCCTGAGGCTCGCCGCTGCGCTTGGGAGTCACGCGATGGGCTGTTGGGTTCCCCGCGCTGAGAACCGCCTCCGGCGCCGTGTCGCGGAGATCGACCTTCCGCTCGGGGTGACGTCGACCGCTGACCGCCGGGCACCACGCCGGAGAGAGGTTCGCCGCGCTGGGCAGCGGCTCCGGCGCCCTGCCCAGGAGAGCCCGCTGGTCGTGAGGTGGTCTGCCCGGGGGCCACCCCGACGCCGGAGGAAGAGCCGTTCCTGGCAGCCGGGCCCGCCGCGCTGGCGCCGGGCTCGGGGGGGCTTTGGAAATGGGGCGGCTGGGCGGGACGGGCGGGGTCGTCGTACGCCCCCGCGGCGGGGAGCGAGAACGCTGGTTTCCCGGCGGCGGCGCGTGGGCGTTCGCTCGCCGAGCTCGAATCGCTGCGGTCCTGGTCGGGAGCCGGCCTTTCCATGACGGCGCCAGCGCCGGCCAAGGTCACAACCGCGAGTCCGGCGCCGACTGCCGTGGCGAGGCCCGTGTTGGTGGCCAACGCGGTTGCCAAGCCTCCTCCCGCGAGCCCACCACTTCCAACGCCGCCTCCAGAGATCAACGCGCCCTTCGTCGCCAGGCCGGCCACCAGCCCGCCTTTGCCTACTCCGATCTGGCCACCCACGCCAACCGCGGCGAAGACACTGCCCTTCAGGCTCGGGCCCACGGCGACCGGCAGCGCTATCGCGATGAGTTGCCGCTGCCTACGTATCTCGGTCGCGAACTCGGCGCATCCCCCGCAGCCCTTCAGGTGGCGGCGAAGCGCCAGAGGCAGCCGCGACTGCGGCGAGCCGGCGAGCTCCTCGCGAACCTCGAGGCAAGGGGTCTGTCGAGCTTCGCTCGTACGGGCCAAGGACGAGCGAGCCTGAAACACGAGCGACTTCACCTTCTCGCGCGGGCAACCCAGGACCGAGGCGATCTCGACGTGCGAGAGGTCACCGAGCTCCGACAGCAGCAGCGCGGTGCGCTGTCCCTCGGGCAGTGTGCGCAGATCGCCGAGCAACTCCCGCACGTCGGCCCGCTGTTCGACGCGCTCGATCGTGCTTTCCCGAGCGGGGACCTTCTCCTCCTCCCACTCAAGCGCCGCCTCCCTGCGAGACCGCAGCACCGACACGCAGCGGTTGCGCGCGATCGTGTAGAGCCACGAATTGAAGGCCCGAGGCTCCATGCCGCGCTCGACGACAGCCTGCCAGACAGCCAGAAACGCGTGCTGCACGGCATCCTGGCCGTCGTTCTCCGAGCCGAGGATGTGGCTGCAATACGAGAGGACGCCCTCGCTGTGGCGGTCGAAGAGCTCTTCGAAGGCGACTTCGTTGCCACGCCCGAGAAGCGCCACGAGCCGCTCGTCGGCAAACCTCCTAAACAGGAACCTCGACCCTCGCGATCTGCGCTCACCGCGCAGAGCGACGCCCGCCCCCCCGGGTCCGGTGCTCATGCGCCTGACTATATGAGCGTTCACGGCCGCAACTCCATCGAACGTCCGTCCAGGACGAGAGGGGGTTAACCCGGACCGGGCTGGGTTAACGCTTACTCACCCCGAGCCAAGCCGTTGTCCCCGCCAAGGCAGGCAGAAGTTCACGCCAAGAGATCAAGGGCGGCGACGTCAGGGCGGCTGAGTGCCGCCCGCAGCGCCCTACGGGCCCGCGAGCGCCGCGCCCCACTGCATGAGCAGCGCGCGTACGTCGCTGACGGCGGGCTTGGGACGGCCCCGCTCGTCGAACAGGCCCTTCTGGTTGACCCCGCGCACCAGGCGGATGCCGGGCACCTGGCGGGAGATCGAGCCGCCGGCGAAGGACGGGTTGACCCCGAAGTCGCGCAGGTTCCAGATCAGCGCGCCGTTGAGCTGGGGATCGCGGCGATAGGCCTCCAGGTGGGTGCGCAGCAGGCGGGTCTGAAAGGCGAAGCCCCCCGGCTGGCGGTCGGCGTTCAGGGCGTTGCCCTCGGCCCCGAACTCCGTGACCACGATGGCCTTGCCCGGCATGGCCCGGCGCAGCTGGCCCAGCTCGCGGCGGATCTGGGCCTGCACCTGGGGACGGGTGTTGTAGGTCGACTCATACCAGCCGATGTAGTTCGTCCACCCGATGATGTCGACGTTGCGGTACATCGGGCTCGGGTACCGGGGTGGGTGCGAGCCCCAGATGTCCAGCGCGATCGGCCGCGAGGGGTCACGGCGCTTGAGCTCGCGCGCCATGGCGTCGATCCACGGTGCCTGGCCGTTGGGGTGCCCGTCGCCAGCCACCTCGTTGGCCAGGTTCCACGTGATGACCGAGGGATGGGCCTGCATCTGGTTGACGTTGGTGATCACCCGGTCGCGCGACTGCGCGCGCAGGCGCGGCGTCTGGGAGGTCCACGCGCCCGGGGCGTCGACGACCCCGACCCCCATGTAGACCATGATGCCGGCGGCGTCCAGGCGCTCCAGCAGCGCGGGGTGGACAGGGTGCTGAGAGCGGGTGGCGTTGGCGCCGAGGCCCTGCAGCGCGCCGACGATCCAGTCCTGCTCCTCGGGAGCCAGAGCGTCGCCCTTGCCCTCGACGTCCTCGTGGATCGACGCGCCGCGCAGCACGATGGGCCTGCCGTTGAGCAGGAGCTCCCGCCCGCGGTGGCGGATCTCGCGCAGGCCCACGCGGGCGTCGTAGCCCGTCTCGTCGGGGACCTCCAGGCGCAGGTCCCACAGGCGCGGGTCCTCAGGCGACCACAGCTCGGGGTCCTCGCCCTCGGCGACGGCTCTGACCACCCCGCCCTGGCTGCGCCCCAGGCGCACCGGCGAGAAGGGAAGTTCCACCTCGCGGCCGTCATCGCGCAGGGTCAGCGTGCCTTCGACGGGGACCTCGCGGGTGACCCCCCGGTTGCGCAGCTGCGCGCGGACCTCCACCACGGCCGACCCGTCGGGGCGCAGCCGGGTGATGACGTTGGGGTGCATCAGCTCGCTGGCGGCCAGCGGGCGGATGGTGACCTCGCGGTTGATGCCCCCGAAGTTGAACCACGTGCGATGCCAGGCCTGGCGCTTCATCTCCTCGGGATCTCGCCAGTCGGCGCGCACCACCAGGCTGTGCCGGCCGGCCGGGAGGAAGCGGCGCACCTCGAAGGGCAGGTAGGTGCCGGTGTGGCGCTTGACCTTTTCTCCGTCGATCCACACCACGGCCTTGTGGTTGACCGACTCAAAGCGCAGGGCGTAGGAGCCGGGCTGGGGCACGGTGACCGTGGTGCGATACCAGGCCACGTTGCCCTGGTAGGTCGCGATCCCGCGCTCCCCGCGGATGGCACCCGCCTGGGGCACGTAGGGCACGGTCACCCGCTTGCCCGCGAAGTTGCCGCTTGCCCACCCGCGATCGGCCCCGCGGTTGGAGGGGTCGAGGCGGACCACCCACGGGCCCCCCAGGCGGATGCGGCCGTCGGGCCCGGCGTGGATGCGCGGCGTCCCCGGCCCGGCCTCGGGCGCGCCCTCGCTGAACGAGGGCGCGACCTGGAGCACCACCACGGCGAGCACGGCCGCCAGCCCGACGGCGAGGAGCCACCAGCGACGGTCGTCGCGGCGCATGAATCCCCGCACAAGCGACATCGACGCGCCAAGGTAGCGCACGGGAGGCGCGAAGCGTGCTGGGTGTGCTCATGGGCCCTGGAGCCAGCAGGAGCAGACAGGATCTCGCTTCTCCTCCGACCCGGCCGACTGAGGCAGAGCCACACCAACGGTTGCGCCTACGGCCGCCCCGAGGCCGATCCGCGAGATCACCGGGATCAGCGTGCCGGGAACGCTGTTGGCGACGCAGTCGTTCGCGGTGCGGGGGGACCATGCCGGTCGCCGAGCCGGCTCGCGAGCTAGGCCGCCAGAAAGGTGTGCTGCAGCACATCCTCTCCTCCCTCACGCGGCCACAGGAGGCGTAAACGAGAGGACGCCCGCGCTGTGGCGGTCGAAAGCTCCTCGAAGGCGAACTCGTCGCCGCGACGCACAAGAACGACGAGCTGCTCGTCGCCACGCCTCCCGAGCGAACGCCTCGACGTTCGGCGCCGAGGCGCGGCCAATCGGATCATCTACATCGTCCTTGATCGTCCGAGGTGGCCAGCGAGGACACCAAGCTCAGGTATCGACGTCAAACGTGGCGGGCACCCCGGAGGGCCGCTGCGACGCAGCGG
>DASZCY010000297.1:0-5282 GCA_035942615.1 Solirubrobacteraceae bacterium
GATCAGTGCGGTCACGTGGCCGCTGCTCGGAGGCGTCGCCGGGCGCCTGCTGTTCTCCGCACCGGCGCTGCGGATGATGCTGCGCCAGGGAGCGAGCCGCCCGCTCGACGCCGCCGCTTGGCTCGGTGACGGCGACCAGCAGCAGGCGATCGCGACGATCTTCGCCCACGCGCTACGCAACATCGAAGCCTTCGCTGCGGTCGAGCGTGATCTGCGTGCGCTCGAGGTTCCGCTGCACATCGCCTGGGGCGACGCAGATCCGTTCTTCGCGGTCGAGCAAGCGGAGCGCACAGCCGCTGCCGCCCGCCGCGCACGGGTCGCGATCCATCCCGGCGCGGCCACTTCCTGCCGGCCGAGTGCCCGGCCGAGGTGGCGACCGGTATCCGCCAGCTGGTCGAGGACAGTCGCGCCGCCTGGGCCTGACCAGGCGTTTTCGGCCGTCCGCGCCGCGCTGGTCGCGGAGTCGTGCCGCGCAGTGGTGCGAGGCGGTCGTGGAGTTCACCGAGCGGCGGCGCTTCCTCCCGGTGCCGTCGTGGTGTCGCGGGATCTACGGCGGCGTCCTCGTGCGCGCCGGCGCATGGGAGCGGGCCGAGGCCGTGCTGACCGAGGCGCTGCGGCTCAACTCGGTCAGACGCCGGAGCGCCGGCCACCCGCTGCCGCTGGCGGTGCTGGCGGATCTGCGCCTGCGCCAGGGGGCGCAGCGAGGAGGCCGAGCGGCCGCTTGTGCACCTGCTGGCCCGGCCGCGAGCACGCGCCGTGTGCGCGGGCGAGCGCTACCCCTACCGCTTCGCCGATCGCAGGGTGCAGCGCGTGCGCAAGCCGCTCTTCTGCGCCGACTCGCGCAAGCTGGCCGAGGAGTGGACCTACCGCTTCCTGGCGGCGCACTGGCGCAGGCGGGTGGGCCGAAGACTCCCGAGCGCTGACGCGCTGGCGTGCGTCCCCGCCCGCGTTTGTCTGTGGGCCGCCGAGAGCGCTGGGCACCGCGAGGAGCTGGGGCGCGCACGCCTCCGGCTGTTCCCAACGGCCGGGTGTCGCAGCGCTACCCTAGGGAGGGCCCCACGGGATCCACCGACAGGAGATCATCCCGCATGTCACGGACACGACTGCCCATCCTCATCGCGGCCCTCACGGCCCTGGCCGTTCCGGCCACCGCCTCCGCCGAGCCCGTCAGCGCCCTCGACGACGCCGTCGTCTGGGTGAGCGGCGAGTTCGGCGAGCAGACCCTCATGCAGCGCGCGCCCGACGGTCGCGTTTCGCGCGTCCCCGGAGCGCCGACGGCGCGGGCCTACCGCTCCATCGACCTGGGCCGGGACGCCAAGAACCGTCTCGTACTCACCTACCTGCGCTGCGACGCCGACATGGACTGCGTCGCACGGCGCGACGACCTCAAGGGCCGGCGCGCGAGCATCCGAGGCATCGTGCCGCGGGGGTGCTCGCTGACCACCGCGCCCGCCCTGTGGCGAACGCGCACGGCCTACGCGCTCTCGTGCCGCACGCAGAGCCGCTCGGGCCTGTTCGTCCGGACGAGCTCGGGCTCGATCCGGCGCATGGCCCTGCCCGCCGACGCCCGGCGCGCCGGCGCGGACGAGATCACTCACGTCGACCTGCGCGGCACCGACGTGGCCGCGGTGGCCGCCGACATCTACGAGTACGCCTTCGCCCAGCGCGTAAACCGCTCGCGGATGCGGTCATTCCTGGCGGCGGCCTCGGAGGGCGAGAGCGATGCTCACGTCCGCGGGCTGGCGCTGGGCGCCGGCGGCGCGCTGTGGGCGCTGGCCAACACGGAGGCCGCGGGCGACCCGCGCCAGTCGATCATCTACCGCCTGGAGGGCTCCTGCCGGCAGTTCCAGCGGCTGGTGAGCACGGATCCGCCCACCGACCCGCAGGCCGACTTCCCGGCGAGCGGCCTGGGCGTCGATCACCGCACCGTCCACCTCAGCAAGGGCGACGAGGGGGTCGTCGAGCACGACTTCGCGCCCGACTTCGCCTGCTGAACCACACCGGCGAGGGTGAGGGCCGCCCGGGGCCTCACCCTCGGGTGCGCGTGGCACTCAAGCGCTGACCATGGCCACCGACGACCGAAGGTCATCCGTCGCGCCCTGCTGGAGCGCTACCCGCAGGGCCTCTACGGCGGCATGGGCTTCCAGCAGACCGCCTCGGCCAAGGGGCTGTTCGCGCTGGCCTGCTTCGCGGTCCTCGCCGACGCGGCGGTGCCCTCCCAGGCCACGGCCGACGCCGCGCACGCGCTCGGCAACCGCAAGTGGGACAGCGCGCCCGAGCTGGCCAAGGTCTCCGAGGACGACCTGGCGTCGGCCTTGCGCGACGCCGGGCATCCCGAGCCCGACGTCGCCGCCGGGAAGCTCAGCGAGCTGACCCGCCAGGTATGCGAGCGCTACGAGGGCGACCTGCGGCGCCTGCACGAGGAGGCGGGCGGCGACCCGAAGCGCCTGCGGGCGGCGTTGGGCGACCTGCCTGGCATGGATGAGCCGGCGCTAACCGTCTTCCAGCGCGAGGCGCAGATCTTCTGGCACGAGCTGGCACCCTTCGCCGACGAGGCCGCGCTGCGCGCCGCGCGGCGCCTGGGGCTGCCCGACGATCCGCGCACCCTCATGGAGGACACGGTGACCGGCCAGCGGACGGCGCCCGAGCAGCTCGCCTTCCTGGTCGGCGCGCTGGACCTGGTCGACGCCAACGGCGAGGAGGACGAGATCGCCCGTGCGTCGGCCTGAGCGCGCTCGGCCACGTGCACGCACACCACGCCGCGCCCGCGTGCGCGGCGCGCGCGCTTGAGGAAGCCCTCGACGTCGGGCAGCTCCGGCCCGCCGGCGGGCTCCCCGCCGACCGGCTCAGCCCCCACGGCGCAGGACGGCCTGCAGGGGGGCGATCCGCTGCTCGACGATGTTGCGCGCGAGGCTGGCCATTCGTGCGTCGCGCTGGGGCATGATCAGGCCGAGGTCCACGCCGGGAGGCGCCTCCTGGGGTTCGGCCGCGGCACGGGCCCCTGCCGGCGCGAGCGCGGCGGGCCCCACCTCCCAGACCTCGGCGGCGAAGCCGGGGCGCTCGAGCGCCTCGCGCAGGGCCTCGGAGGCGAGGAGGTGGCTCTGGGCTGGCCCATCGGCCCAGGGGACGGGGAAGCGCAGCTCGCCGCCCTGACCGGCCACGGTTTCGCCCAGCGCCCAGCGGCCACCTGGGGCGAGCACGCGATGGGCCTCCGCGGCGAGCGGCGCCACGTCGGCGACGTTGGGCAGGACGGCCTGGGTCCAGACCAGATCGAAGGACCCGTCGGCGAAGGGGAGCTCGTGGCCGTGGGCGTCGACGATCTCGATCGCGTCCTGCAAGCCCGTGGCGGCGTCGAGCGCCGCGGCGAGGCGGCGCAGGCGCGCGGTCGGCTCGACGGCGGTCACCCGCGCGCCGAAGCGCGTGGTGAGCACCCGCGCGGGCCCGCCGATACCGGCGCCGATATCGATGACGCGTTCGTCGGGGCGCAGCTCGGCGAGCTCGGCGAGCGTCAGGGTGGCGGCCAGGCCGAGCGCGTGGAACTGATCCATGGCGGTGAGATCCTCGACGCGCAGTGCTCGGGGTCCAGGCCTGCTTGGCGCAGGGCGTCGGGCACCCGGTCGGTGAAGTCGGGTCCGTCGTAGTAGGAGGTCAGCAGTGTGAGCATGCCCGCAAGCCTCACCCCCGCAGCCGCGCTTCGCATCAGGGGACGACGGTGATCTTTTCCTCCAGGGCGGCGCGCAGCTCCGCCCGGGCGTGGACGCCGAGCTTCTGGAAGGCGTGGCGCAGGTGCGTCTCCACCGTGGCCAGGGTGACGTAGAGCTCGGCGGCGATCTCCCGGTTGGTGTGCCCCGCGACGGCCAGCTCGACAACGCGCCGCTCGCTCGGCGTGAGGGCGTCGGCGCCCGTGCGCACGAGACGCCGGGGCCGCGCGCCCGTCGCGCGCAGCTCGGTGTGCGCCCGCTCGACCAGCCCCGCGGCGCCGCAGCGGTGCGCGAGCTCCATGCCCCGCTCGAGCGGGTCTCGCGCGGCGCTACGCCCGCGCCCGCGTCGGCGCGCGGCGCCCAGCTCGACGAGCGCGCGGGCGAGCTCGAGCCGGGCGCCGCCCCTGTCGAGCGCGGCCACCGACGCCTCGAGCGCCGGAAGGTGGACGGGCTCGGACACGAGCGCCGTTCCTCGCAACGCGATGCCCAGCACCTCGCGCCCGCCCCAGCGGCGGGCGGCGGTGAGCTCCTCCGCCGCGAGGCGCCGCGCGTGGTCGCCCTCACCGCGCGCGGCGAGCAGCCGGGCGGCCGTCGAGCGCCACGGCGGTACGGGACGCTCCAGGCTCCACCGCCGCAGGCGCCGGCCGAGCTCGAGGAGGCCGGCGATCGCGTCGTCGTCGCGGTGCTCGGCCTCGGCCACGCGCGCCCGCGCGAGGAGCCGGACGTTGTCGAGCATGCGCTCGGGGACGGGCCCCGGCGGGTCGCAGGCCGCCAGCAGGGCGGCGGCCTCCCCAACCCGGCCGGCCTCCACCAGGACGATCGCCAGCTCGGCGCCGGCGGTCCGCTCGAGGCCGAGCTGCATCTCGGCGGCCGCGGCGTTGGCCTCGCGCAGGCGCTGCTCGGCCGCCACCAGCGCGCCGCGCAGACGCAGGCAGGACCCCAGGATGGACGAGGCCTGCACCCACGCGACCGGTAGGCCGAGCTCGCGCAGCTCGACGAAGATGCGCCCGAGCCACGCCTCGGCCTCCTCGAGCGCGTAGGCGCTGATCAGGTTGACCGCCGCCCCGCCCAGGGCGGCGCGGGGCAGCAGCGCGTCGGGCCAGGCACGCTGAACGGTGCGAGCCGCCGCGGCGAGCTCGTCGGCGGTGGCGCGGGGCCGGTTGAGGGCGTCGACGGCAAGCGCGTAGCGCTCGCCGGGCGTGGCGCCCGCCAGTCCGGCGACCGTTGCGGCCAGGCGCCGCTGGGCATCCGAGTCCTGCGGCCCGGGCGCGTAGCGCTCGCAGACGGCGAGCATCGCCAGCACCTGCAGGGCCAGCTCCTCGCCGGGATCGCCGCGTAGCTCCTCGCGCAGAATCGCGGCCGCCTCACGATGGTCGTGCCTGCTCATCAGCGCGTCCCCGAGCTCGAGCGCCAGCCGCGCTCGGCGCGCGGGCTCGGCCTCGTCACGCAGCAGCTCGCGCATGCGCATCGCGCCCGCGGGCTCGCCCGCGGCGATCTCCGCCCGCGCGAGCTCCAGGTGCAGGCCGCCGTCGCCGTCGCGCTCGGGAAGCGCGTGGCGCAGCATCGCGGCCGCGACGTCGG
>DASZCY010000298.1:0-24374 GCA_035942615.1 Solirubrobacteraceae bacterium
CCCCGCAGCGCGGCGCGCGGCGGGACGAGGCGGTGCAGCACCACCACGCGCACGTCGGCGCCCGCCTCCCGCGCGGCGAGGGCTTGGCGGTGTGCCCACACGCCGAGCACCGGGTCGCCCGCCCGCGGGTAGAACTCGGTCACCACGCAGACCCTCACCGGCGACCTCTCAGCGCACGCGCTGTGACCACGCCGCCTCGTCGCGGGTCACGTACGGGCGGTCGCGCAAAAAGGCGCGGGCCTCGGCGATCGCCGCCTCGCGGGAGTAGGCGGCGGCGGCGGGCGCGAGCGTGTGGGCGATCGGCGTGGCGTCGACCACGCCCAGCGGCCACCCATGCTCGCGCGCCACCGCGCTCCAGTGGCCGTCCAGGCCCCAGCCCATGGCGAGATCCGCAAAGGGCAGCAGCGCCTTGAAGGCCTCGGCGCGAAAGGCGGTCACCGGGCCGATCTCCACGAACGCGGTGCGGCGCACGAGGCTGGCGGCCCGCCGGCGGGTCACCGGCCATGCCGCGTGAGACAGCAGCCGGTGGGCCGGCTGGGCGAGGACCAGGCACGCCTCCTCGGCCAGCAGCACAAAGGCGTCGAGGAAGCCGCGCGGCAGCACCACGTCGTCGTCGACCACCAGCAGCCAGTCGTGGGCGGCGGGGGGATGCTCGGCCAGCAGCGCATTGAGGTTGGCGAACTTCCCGAGGTCGCCGGGCGGACGCGTGTGCACGGCCACCTCGTGACGGCTGCGCCGCAGCTCCCGGCGGGCGGCCTCCATGAGCAGGCCCGGCCGCTCGACGCCCAGCACGAGCACCCGCCGGCGGGGCGCACGGCGCGCGCGACGCGCGAGGGCGACACGACGGGGCAGCAGAACTCCATCCAGCGCCAGGTCGCCGCCGCGGCGCACGACGGCGCGCCGCCCTCCGACGGTGCCCGACCGCCCCGAGAGGAAGTCGTCGACGGGAGCAAGGCCCTCCCCGCGCTCGGCGCGCAGCGTCGCCTCCAGGCGCCCCGCGCTGTGGGCGGCGAGCACGAGGCCGTTCGCGCAGCCAAAGCGTGCGGCGTGGACCAGGCAGCCGGCCAGCACCCGCAGCTCGCGCGCGGCGGAGGGAGCCGCGCCGCGGCGCTCGTCGAAGCGCCGCGCCTGCATCCCCCGGACGCGGGCGGCCCGCGCCAGCGCTCCCAGGCGGGCGTCCTCGCCGGCGCGGCGGTGGTCGACCGCGGCGGCGGCCACGTAGCGAATCCGTCCGCCGGCTCCCAGCAGGCGCCGCTGCCAGGCCTCCTCGTCGCCCGCCCCGCTGTGGGCGGGGTCGAAGCGTCCGGCACGCTCCAGCGCGGGGCGCAGGACCGTCATGTTCGCGCCCCAGGCATGCGTCGCGTCGGTGTCGTGAGCACCGAGGTCCTGCCAGGTGATGGGCGGGCCCTCGCGGCCGCACAGGCGCAGAGGGTGGTCCTCAAAGCGGGGGTGGATGGGTCCGGTGAGCACGCCGACGTCGGGCCCCGCCGCTGCGGCGGCGTCGAGCAGTGCGGCCAGCCACCCCGGGCGGACCTCCACATCGTCGTCCACGAAGACCAGCACGTCGGAGCGCGCCGCATCCAGGCCGCTGTTGCGCGCGACGTTCAGGCCGCGCGGACGGTCGTGGGCAACGTAGTGCGCACCGTGGCGGGCCGCGGCGGCGCGGGTGGCCGGGCCCGGCCCGTCGTCGACGACGATCACCTCGGCTCCATGGGCCTGTGCCTGGGGCATGATGGAGGCCAGCGCCACCTCGAGGTAGCCGGGGCGGTCCTGGGTGGGCACTATGACGCTCGCGGTGGGGGGCACGTGCGCCATTTTCGCGCGCCGCCGGCAGCCCCTTCCCGTGCGCGAGCGCCAAGGCACCAAGCCGTTGGGGGGAGGGGGGTGGCGCTGTACCTTCGCGCTGCCCATGGTCCTCTTCCTCCACCACCGCTACCGCACCACCGGGGGCGAGGAGCGGGTCGTCGACGATCTGCGCCGGCTGGTGCGCGAGCGCCTCGGCGAGGAGGCCGAGCTGCTCACCCGTGCGTCGGCCGGCCTGGGTCCAGGACGGGCGGCCGCTGGTCTCCTCGGGGGCGGGCTCCAACCTGCTGGGGTGGCCGCCGCCGTGCGGCGCACCGGGGCGCGCGTGGTGCACGCGCACAATCTCCTGCCCACCCTCGGCTGGCGGGCGCTGGCCGCCGCGCGCGGCGAGGGAGCGCGGATCGTGCTGCATCTGCACAACTTCCGGCTGGTCTGCGCCGTGGGGACGTGCTTCACCGAGGGCGCCGACTGCACCCGCTGCCACGGGCGGGACACCCGCCCCGGGGTGCGCCACGCCTGCCGCGGGTCGCGGGCCGAGGGTCTCGCCTACGCGGCCGGCCTGGCGCTGTGGCAGCGGCGGCTCGTGGCCCAGGCCGACGCGGTGATCGTGCCCAGCCAGGCCGCGATGGATCGCCTGCGCGCCCTGGGGGCGCCACTGGAGGCGACCCGCCCGGGCGCCCTGCGGGGGCCGTCGGTGCATGTGCTGGCCCACGTTGTGCATCCGGTGTCTTCGGTGGCGGCGCCCGGGCGGGGGGAGCACGCCCTCGTCTCCTCACGCCTGGCGCCAGAGAAGGGCGTCGACGTGGCCATCGACGCCGCCGCCCGTGCCGGTCTGCCCCTGGTGATCGCCGGCGACGGGCCCGAGGAGGCCGCGCTGCGCGCTCGTGCGGCCGCCACCGGGGCGTCCGTGCGCTTCGCCGGCCGCGTCGGCGCGGAGGAGCTCGCCGACCTGCGCGCCCGCGCGGCGCTGGCGGTCGTGCCCAGTCGCAGCGCGGAGACCTTCGGCCTGGCGGCGGCCGAGGCCATGGCTGCGGGGTTGCCCGTCGTGGCCAGCGCCATCGGCGCGCTCACCGACCTGCTCGCGGGCGAGGACCTCGTGGCGCCCGGCGATCCCGCCGCTCTGGCCCACGCGATGATCGCGCGCTGGGGCGACGAGCACGCTGGCCAGGCCGGCCGCGCGCGCATCCACGCCCTCGCCGCCCCCGAACGCATCGCCCCGCGCCTGGCCGCGATCTACGCGGGATGAGCATGATGTCGGAGCGGCCGGTGGCCGCCTCGACATCATGAGCGCTCAGGTGCTGGACTCAGGTGTCGCGTGCCTGCTCGTCGACCGCCTCGGGCGCCAGGCCGGTGGCTCCGTGGTTGGGCGCGTCGATGCCCAGGCCCTCGGCGGCGTGGGTCGGCGTGTCGAGATCCGTCGTGCCCACCGGGGTGATGTTCGAGACGCCGCCGGGGTCGGTGGTGGTGGGGTCCGCCGCGGCGGCGGGAGCCCCGGCGCTGACGCCCGCGCCGGTGGGCGGGGGCGCAGTGGTCCAGTCGTAGCTCTCCTGGGGCTTGGCCGAGCGCTTGCGGGCCACCACGGCGACGACCGCCCCGCCGAGCCCGAGCAGCGCGAGACGCTTGCGCCCCCCGCCCCGGCCAACGCGTTTGGCCGCCCTGGCGGCGACCCCGTACTTCGTAGCCTTGCGACCGCCCCTTGAGCCCAGCACCCTGCGGACGCCCTTGACCTTCAGCCCGGTCTTGCCGGCCCGACCAGCCCCCTTGGCGATCTTCACGCCCGTCCACACCTTCGCGGCCGTGGAGACCGCGTCGACGGTCCGCTGGGAAGCGCTCCTACGTCTCAGCTGCATGGTTGTCCTCCTTCTCAGGATCTCCTCGCGCTACCCGCCGCGAACAGCCGGGCAAACGCCCGCGCGCCTAGCATCCGGCGCCCATGCGGGCCTTCATCACGGGGATCGCCGGCCAGGACGGCTCCCTGCTCGCCGAGCAGCTCGTCGCCGATGGGCATGAGGTCGTGGGCATGGTCCGCGGCGACCTGCACCGGGAGCGTCCCAACCTCGTCGCGGTGCGCCGGCAGGTCTGCCTGGTGCCCGGCGATCTGCTCGATTGCGCCTCGCTGGCCGGCGCGCTTGAGACCGCACGACCCCACGTCGTCTTTCACCTGGCTGCCCCCAGCTTCGTGCCGGTCTCCTGGGAGCGCCCCGCCGAGGCGATGGCGGCGATTGCGGGGGCGACCGGAACGCTGCTGGAGGCCACCCGGCGCCTCGACCCGGCCGCCCGGGTGGTGGTGGCCGGCTCGGGCCAGATGTTCGGCGACGCGGCCGAGAGCCCCCAGACGGAGGCCACGCCCGCCCGCCCCAACACGCCCTACGCGGTGGCCAAGCTGGCCGCGCACCAGCTCGTGGGCGCTATGCGCGACCACCACGGCCAGCACGCCTCCTCGGCCATCGCCTACAACCACGAGTCCGTGCGCCGTCCCCAGCGGTTCCTGCCGCGCAAGGTCACCCGCGGCGCCGCGGCGATCGCGCTGGGCCACGAGCGCGAGCTGGTGCTGGGCGACCTCGACGCCGTACGCGACTGGAGCGATGCTCGCGACATCGTGGCCGGCATGCGCCTGATGGCGGACGCCGAGGAACCCGGCGACTACATCCTGTCAAGCGGCCGGGGGCGGACCGTGCGCGAGCTGGTCACCGCGGCCTTCGCCGCCGCGGGCCTCGATCCCGACGGGTACGTGCGTAGCGATCCGACCTTCCAGCGCGGCCCGGAGACCACCCCCAACGTCGGCGATCCGTCCAAGGCCCGCTACCGCCTGGGTTGGCGCCCCCGCCACAGCTTCGAGGACCTGGTGTGCGAGATGGTCGAGGCCGACCTCGCCGCGCTGCGGGCAGCGACCGGCTGACCGTGCCGCCGTCCGGCCGACGGCGGCCCGCTAGCCGCCCAGGAGCCTCAGGTCGGAGTCGACCATGAGGTGGATGAGCTGCTCGAAGCTCGTCTGGGGCTCCCAGCCCAGCAACTCCCGCGCCTTGGCCGGGTTGCCGATGAGCTGGTCGACCTCGGCGGGTCGTTTGAACGACGGGTCGATCTCGACGTGCCGCTCCCAGTCCAGTCCCACGCGCTCGAAGGCGATCTCCACGCAGCGGCGCACGGTGTGCGTGGTGTTGGTGGCGATCACGAAGTCCTCCGGCTCGTCGCGCTGGAGCATCAGCCAGATCGCCTCGACGTAGTCCTTGGCATAGCCCCAGTCGCGCTGGGCGTCGAGGTTGCCCAGGGCCAGCTTGTCCCGTAGCCCGTGCTTGATCGCCGCGGCGTGCCACGTGATCTTGCGTGTCACGAACTCGAGGCCGCGGCGGGGACTCTCATGATTGAACAGAATGCCACTTACTGCGTGCAGATCATAGGATTCCCGGTAATTCACCGTAATGAAGTGCCCGTATGCCTTGGCCACTCCATAGGGCGAGCGCGGGTAGAAGGGCGTCGCCTCGGTCTGGGGGACCTCGAGCACCTTGCCGAACATCTCCGACGACGATGCCTGGTAGAAGCGCGCCTGGGGGCAGACCTCGCGCATGGCCTCGAGCATCCGCGTCACCCCCACGCCGGTGAACTCCGCGGTCAGCGTGGGCTGGATCCACGAGACGGCCACGTAGGACATCGCGGCCAGGTTGTAGATCTCCTCGGGCGCGCTGGCGCGCAGGGCGTCGACCAGCGAGCGCTGGTCGAGCAGGTCGCCCTGATGCAAGGTGATGCGCTCGCGCAGGTGCTCGATGCGCTCGAACTTCTCCGTGGAGGCGCGGCGCACCAAGCCGTGCACGTCGTAGCCCTTGTCGAGGAGCAGCTCGGCCAGGTAGGAGCCGTCCTGGCCGGTGATCCCCGTGATGAGGGCACGCTGGGGCATGGCGGCCGCAGACCCTAACGGTCGCCTCAGACCTCCTCGGCCGTGGTTTCGGCGTCGCGCTCACAGAAGGGACGCCACGGCCACGATCGCCGCACCCAGCGCGGTCAGGACACGGCCCATCGCGGGGCTCGTCATCGGGTCGTCACCCCCACCTCGGGCCGATCGCGCAGCCACGCCACGGTCTGGCGGATGCCCGCGCGCAGGTCGATGTGCGCCTCCCAGCCCAGCAGCTCGCGCGCCTTTTGCACCGAGGGCCAGCGGCGCTGCACGTCCACCGGGAAGCTCGGCTCGTGGGTCAGCGCGAACGCATCGGGATCCAGGTCGCAGGCCTCCCAGACGATGCGCGCGACCTGCGCAATGCTGAGCTCCTCCGAAGCAGAGACGTTGAAGTCCTCGTTGAGGCCGGCGGGCGAGGCGGTGGCGGTCACGATGCCGTCGGCGATGTCGTCCACATGGGTCAGCGTGCGCGTCTGCTCGCCCGAGCCGAAGATGGGCAGCGGATGCAGGCCGGCCATGCACTTGCGGATCAGGTCGGGCACCGCGTGGGCGATCCCCGGCTCGTCGTCGGGCAGCTCGCCCGGCCCGTAGGCGTTGAACGGGCGGCAGATCGTGAAGGGCAGGCCGTGCTCGTCGTGCGCGGCGCGGCAGTAGACCTCGCCGGGCAGCTTGGAGAAGCCGTAGGCCGACAGCGGGACCGGGCAGTCGGGCAGATGGGTCTCGGTGGTGGGGAACTGCTGGGCGCGCTCGAAGACCATCGAGGACGAGACATAGGTGAAGCGCTCCACCGCGTGGTCCAGCGCCGCGCGCAGCACCGCGTTGTACAGCGCGTTGTTGACCTCGGTCAGGGTGTGGGGAAGCCTGTGGAAGTTGGCGATGCCGCCCACGATGGCGGCCAGGTGGATCACGTGGGTGCACCCGGCGACCGCGCGCCGGGCCTCGTCCAGCGAGCGCAAATCGCCCGTGTGTACCTCGCAGCCCTCGCGCATCCACATGGGCGCCGCACGCTGGTCGGAGACGCGCACCTCGAAGGAGGGGTCGGTGAGTAGGCGGCGCACCACCGCGGAGCCGATGGTGCCCGCCCCGCCGGTCACCAGGACCCGGCTCATGCCGGGCCGGCGGAGGGCGAGAGCGCCGCCAGCTCGGCGGCGAAGCCGAACACCTGGCCGGAGCCAAAGGCGTTCCAGGGGTCGACGACCAGCGCGTCAGGGTGTATGAGCGCCAGCGTCCGGGGGTGGGAGTAGGCCGTGTGGTTGGTGGCCACCACGATGATCTCCGCGTCGGCCAGGGCCTCCTCGAGCGACTGCGTGGGCGTGGCCACGACGGGGTCGTGCACGGCGATGTCGGCCAGCTCGCGCTCGAGCAGGCGCACCAGCTTGTGGGACAGGGAGTCGCGCTCGTCGTCGGTGTCGGCCTTGAAGGCCAGGCCCAGCACGGCCACCTTGCGCCCGTTCAGGCGCCCTTCGAGGCGCCTGCGCATCCCCCGCACCAGGAAGTTGGGCACCGACTCGTTGACCCGCGAGACGGCCAGGAGCATGCCCGGTGCGTTGGAGCGCTCCTCGGAGAAGGCGAAATCCTTGCGCAGGCAGGTGCCCGCGGTGAAGCCGGGCGCCGCGATCCCGCCCCGCGGATAGTCGCGGTTGATCAGGTCGATGACGTCGAAGACGTTGGCGTCGTACTGGTCGCAGTCCATCATGAGGAGGTTGGGAAGAGCGAACTGCGTGTAGCGCACGATGTTGGACCAGATCTTGGCCAGCTCGGCGTGCACCGGCGCGGTCTGCACGATCGGCGCGCGGAAGGCTCCGAACAGCGCGGCGGCGCGCTCTCCCGAGCGCGCGCCCACCCCGCCGACGATGCACGGCAGCGAGTCGATCTCCTCCAGGAAGCGCCCGGCGGCGATGCGCTCGGGAGCGTGGGAGACGAACAGGTCCTCCCCCACGTCGAAGCCGCGGTGCTTGGCCAGATAGCCCGCCACGAACTCCGTGGTGCCCGGCGCGATGGTGGAGCGCAGGACGATCGACTGGCCCTCGCGCAGCACTCCCAGCAGCTCGTCGAGCACCGAGCGGATGTCGCGCATGTCGATCTCGATGTGCGAGAAGGATGGCGTGCCCAGGGTGAGCACGATGTCGTGCGCGGCGGCGGCCTGGACGACGTCGTCGCTCAACTCGAGGGTGCGGGCCGTGCGCACGCGCTCGAGCACCTCGGCCATGCCCGCCTCCTCGAAGGGCATCCGCCCGTCGCGCAGCGTGGCCAGGCGCTGGGGATCGCGGTCCACGCCGATGACCTGCAGCCCGCGATCGGCGAAGGACAGCGCGAGGGGAAGGCCGACGCGGCCCAGCCCGATGACGGAGACGTCGGCTGGCATGTCCCCGCCCGAGGCTAGCGCCGGTGGTGGACCAGCAGTTGGCGCGCGAAGCCGGCGACGAACAGCGGGTTGTAGCGCGCGTAACGCTTCCACAGGCGCCGCGGCTCATGGGCCAGGCGGAAGGCCCATTCCAACCCGGCGGCCTGCATCCAGCTGGGCGCCTGGGGTATCAGCCCCGCGTGGAAGTCAAAGGCGGCGCCCACGCCGGCGAGGATCGGCGCGTCGAGCAGGTCGCGCATCTCTTCCATCCAGCGCTCCTGCTTGGGCTGGCCGGTGCCCACCCACACCACGTCGGCCCTGGAGCGGTTGATCTCCCCCGCCACCGCGTGGCGCTCCTCGTCGGTCAGCGGGCGGTAGGGCGGCGAGTAACCCCCCACGATCCTGATGCCCGGGTGGCGGCGGCGCAGGTTGAGCACCAACTGCACAAGTGCGCCCTGGTTGCGTCCCCCGTACAGGTACATGCGCGCACCCGTCCGCGCCGCGCGCTCGCAGTAGCGCCACATCAGCTCGGGCCCGTACACCCGCGACGCCTGCGGGTGGCCCAGCGCGCGGAGCGCCCACACGAGCGGCTGGCCGTCGGGCACGGTCATGGCGCCCAGCACGGCGTCGCGCGTGCGCTCGTCCTCGCGGGCCACCATCACCAGGTGGACGGCCGCGGCGCTCAGGCAGGCGCGTGCGCGCGCGGCGATCACCTCGTCCATCCAGTCCATCGCGCCCTCGTAGTCGGTGAGGGCGAGGGGGATGCCCAACACGGGGGCGCGCGGGAGCGTGGCCGCGGGGGCCGGCGTGGACGCAGGTGGAACGGCGAGCACGGGGATATCGGTGTGCGGACCCATATCGGGGGGCGGGGGCACGGGGATGGTTTCGGGGGGTGCCGTGCGCTTCCTGTCCCGATGAACGGATCGGAAGACGAAAAGTCGCGCACTTTGACCGCCAGCAGGGGGGCTGCCCGGAAGCGGGGGCGCCAACACCGGGGACGGTCATGACCTAGCTGCACGGCGACCTCGCGGATCGCAGCATCGCCGCAACGGCCCGGGCTCGGCACTCCCCCCGAGCCTCCTCGTCCGACACGACGACCCGGCGGACAGGCAGTAGCCTGCGCGCGGCTGTGGCCCGCATGCTCGTCACCGGAGGAGCCGGCTTCATCGGCTCCCACGTCGTGGACGCGCTGCAGGCGCGCGGCGACCACGTCACGATCCTGGACGACCTGTCGACGGGCCGGCGCGCCAACCTCGAGGGGGCGCTGGGCCACGGGGCCCAGCTGCGCGAGATCGATCTGCGCGAGGCGCGAGCGGTGCGCGACCTGGTCGGCGAGGTCCAGCCCGAGGTGATCTTCCACCTCGCCGCCCAGATCGACGTGCGTCGGTCGGTGGCCGATCCGGCCTTCGATGCCCGCGTGAACGTGGAGGGCACCGTCAACGTGCTGGAGGCCGCCCGCGCGGAGGGCGTGCCCCGGGTGGTCAACACCTCCTCGGGCGGCGCGATCTACGGCGAGGCCGAGGCGCTCCCCACGCCCGAGGCCACCTTCCCGGCGCCGATGGCGCCCTACGGGCAGAGCAAGTTCGCCGCCGAGGGCTACTCCGACCTGTACACCCGCCTGCACGGTCTGTCGAGCGTCTCGCTGCGCTACGGCAACGTCTTCGGCCCGCGCCAGGATCCTCTGGGCGAGGCGGGCGTGATCGCCATCTTCTGCGGGCGCCTGCAGGAGGGCCGCGCGCCCACGGTCTACGGCGACGGGCGCCAGACGCGCGACTATGTCTACGTCGCCGACGTGGTGGAGGCCAACCTGGCCGCGGCGAGCGCCGCGGCGACCGGCCCGGTGAACGTCGGGCGCGGCGAGGAGGTGTCGGTGCTCGATCTGATCGACGCGCTGCGCGAGCTGGCGGCTGGGTCGGCCGGGGCCGGGCCGTTCGAGCCGGTCTTCGAGGACGCCCGCCTGGGCGAGCTGCAGCGCTCGTGCGTGGATCCCGGACGGGCGCGCGCGGAGCTGGGGTGGGAGGCGCGCACCGGTCTGGTGGAGGGCCTGCGCACGACGCTGCGCAGCCTCGACCAGTGCTCGTGACGGGCTCGCCCGTGTGCTTGCTCGCGTGGGTCCTACGCCACCCAGCCTCACCGTTGCACGGCCAGGGACGCATAGAAGTCGAGCAGCGCGTCGACCACGCTGCTCCAGGCAAAGCGGGCCCGGGCGTGGGCCACCGCGGCCTCGGACGCCCGCGCGCGGGCCGCGGGGTCGTCCAGGAGTGGGCACAGTGCGGCCAGGACCGCGCCGGCCTGCGCCTCGACCTGTTGCACGGCGGCCCCCGCGCCCTCGAGGTGAGGGGCGTAGGCGGCGTCACGGCCCAGGACCACCGGCAGCCCGCTGGCCATGGCCTCCTGGGCGGTGACCGGGAAGCCTTCGCCGCGCGAGGGCAGCAGGAAGACGTCGGCGGCCCGGTAGAGGTCGGCCAGACGTTCGGGGGCCAGCGCCCCCAGGAGCTGGGCGTTGGGCGGGGCGTCGGCGGGCGGGTCGCCCGGGCCGGCCACGACCAGGCGGAGCCCGGGGTCGCGGCGCGCGGCCTCCAGAGCGATCGCAAGCCCCTTCTTGGCCACCAGGCGCCCGACGAACAGTACGCGGGGCGTGTCGTCGCGCCAGCCCAGCTGTGCCCGCAGCGCCGCGCGCTCTTCGGTCGTGGGCGGGCGGTGGCGCGCGGTGTCCACGCCGTTGCCGGCCACCAGCCGGGGTCGTCCCGGGGCCAGATGCACGAGCTCGCGCTCGACGACCTCGTTGAGCGCGACCAGGCCCTGCGCCGCCCGGACGACGACCCGACCCACCGTGCTCGCCGCTGCGGCCTGGGCCCTTGCCAGCAGCGCCGACTCATAGGGCACCTGCCCCACGTGCTCGGTGAGCACCCGCACCGGGCGGCCCTCGGCCCGGCGGGCCAGGGTCAGCGCGGCGAGGCTGCTCAGGTAGAGGTAGCCGTGGGCGTGCACCACGTCGGAGCGCCCCACCCGCGCCCGCAGGGCGGAGACCAGGCGCGGGGAGAAGAGGGGATAGGGCACGTCGGCCCGGCGCTCCAGCGCGTTGACGGCCGGGACGCGCACGAGCTCGTAGGGCCGCGACGCCGCGGTTGAGACATCCTCGGGCGGCTCGTCGAGACGGACTGCGGCCGAGGCCACGTGGACCACCTCATGCCCGCGGCCGGCCAGCTCGCGCGCGAAGGCATCGAGTGCCGTCTCGATGCCCCCCAGGTGGGGCAGCGCGTAGTGGGAGACCAGGACCACCCGCACGCCGCTCAGACCACCTCGCGGTAGACGTCCACGGTCTGCGCCCCGACGCGCTCCCAGGACATCCCTGCCGCGCGGACCAGCGCGCGCTCGCACAGCTCCGCGCGCCGTTCCTCGTCGCCGACCAGAGCGCGGATGGCCGACCCGATCGCCTGGGGGTCCAGCGGGTCGACCAGCAGGGCGGCGTCGTCCACCACCTCGGGCAGCCCGCAACGATCGGAGCTGATCACCGGGCAGCCACAGGCCATCGCTTCCAGCGCAGGCAGGCCAAAGCCCTCGTACAGCGAGGGAAAGACCAGGCAGCGCGCGCCGGAGTACAGGCGCACGAGCTCCTCGTCGCTCACGCGGCCGGTCATGACCAGCGGCACCCCGGCGCGCGGCGCCTCGCGTTCGAAGACGTCGTTCCTCCACCCCTGCGCCCCCGCGACCACCAGCGCGACCTCGTCGCCCAGCCCGGCCGCCCGCAGGCCGCGCACCGCGCCAAGCAGGTTCTTGCGCGGCTCGAGGTTCCCTACGGCGAGCAGGTAGGGGCGATCGAGACCGAAGCGCTCGTGCAGCCAAGCCGGATCGGGCGGGGTCGGGCGAAAGCGCGCGGCCACCCCGCAGGGCACCACGCGGACGCGCTCTTCGGCCACGCCCAGCACGTCCTTGACTTGCCCGCGCACGTGCGCCGTGTTGACGATGACCCGCGCCGCGCGGCGCGCGCGGCGGGCGAGCACGAGGCGTTGGTGGGCCACCGTGGTGCGTGGAAAGAGCCCGGGATGCACCAGCGGCAGCACATCGTGCACGGTCAGCACGAGCGGGAGCGCGCTGCGCGCGGGAGCCAGCGCGCCCGGACAGTGCACCACGTCGGCCCGCGCGGCCCGCGCGGCGCGGTCGAGGCCGATCGTGTGGTGCCACATCTCGCGGCGTAGGCCTTGGGTCCAACGATGGGCGGAGCGATCTCGTCTGCGCGCCCGAGGGCCGACGGGTACGAGACGCACGTCCTCGCGCACGGTCAGCGCCCGGCGCAGCTCGACCGCGTAGCGCGCGATGCCGCCCACGGTGATCTGCTCAGGCACCAGGTCGTAGGCGACGGAGACCGGCCTCATGGCGGGTCCCATCATGGCAAGGGCCCGGGCGCCGACCGGCCGGGTCCGGTGGGGTCGCGCTAGCCTGGCCCGCGTCGTGCCCGCGGGTCCTCCCTCCGTCGATCACCGCCCGTCCGCCCGTCGCTGATGCAGGTCGATCCGGTCTTCTGGCGCGACCGGCCGGTGCTGGTCACTGGTCACACGGGCTTCAAGGGCGCCTGGCTGGTGCTGTGGCTGCGCCGCATGGGGGCGCGCGTCATCGGCCTGGCCGACGGCGTGCCCACCTCCCCGTCGCTCTACGAGGGGGCTCGCGTCGGGAGGGGGATCGCCGAGGTCCGCGCCGATGTGCGCGATGCAGGGGCGCTCCGCGAGGCCTTCGTCGAGCACGCGCCCGAGGTCGTCGTGCACATGGCCGCCCAGCCCCTGGTGCGCCGCTCCTTCCGCGCCCCCACCGAAACGTACGCGATCAACGTGATGGGCACCGTCAACGTCCTCGAGGCCGTCCGCGCCACCCCTTCGGTGCGCGCGGTGGTCAACGTCACCTCGGACAAGTGCTACGACAACCACCCCGACCGCCCTCCACGCCCCTTCGTCGAGAGCGATCCCAAGGGCGGCCATGACCCCTACTCAAGCTCGAAGGCCTGCGCCGAGCTCGTCGCGGACGCCTACGGGCGGTCCTTTTTCGCGGAGGAGGCCGACGGACCCCGGCTGGGAAGCGCCCGGGCGGGCAACGTCATCGGCGGCGGCGACTGGGGCGAGGACCGTCTCATCCCGGACATCATGCGCGGGGCCATCGCGGGCGAGGCGATCCGCATCCGCAACCCCCAGGCCGTGCGCCCGTGGCAGCACGTGCTCAACCCGCTCAGCGGGTACCTGCAACTGGCCCAGGCCCTCGCTGCCTCGCCCGCGGCGGCGGGAGGCTGCAACTTCGGCCCCGCCGTCGACGACGCGCGACCGGTGCGCTGGGTGTGCGATCACCTCACCGCACGCTGGCCGGACCGGTTGCGCTGGGAGGTCGATGCCGGACCGCATCCCCACGAGGCCCACCATCTGTCCCTGGACTCCTCGAAGGCCCACGAGTGGTTGGGCTGGGCCCCCACCTGGGGCCTCGAAGCCGCTCTGGACAGCATCGTCGAGTGGTACCTCGCGTTCGCCGGGGACGGTGACCTGCGTGCGGTGACCGAAGCCCAGATCGAGCGCTTCGCCGGCGGGGGAGGCGGGCGGTGAAGGTCGTCATCCTCGCGGGCGGGCTGGGCACGCGGATCGCGGAGGAGACCGCCGTGCGTCCCAAGCCGATGGTGGAGGTCGGGGGCAAGCCGATCCTGTGGCACATCATGAAGATCTACGCCGCCCATGGCCTGAGCGACTTCATCGTCTGTCTCGGCTACCGGGGCTATGTCATCAAGGAGTACTTCGCCAACTATTACGTGCACACCCGGGACGTGACCTTCGACCTGGCGGCCGGCACCACCGAGGTCCTCCAGTCCGCGGCCGAACCGTGGAAGGTGACGCTCATCGACACGGGCGAGGCGACGATGACGGGAGGACGGCTCAAGCGTGTGCTCCCGATGGTGGGCGACGAGGAGTTCTGCCTGACCTACGGGGACGGCGTCGCCGACATCGACCTGGGTGCGCTGATTGACTTTCATCGCCGGCAGGGCACCGAGGCCACCGTCACCGCCGTGCAGCCGCCCGGGCGCTTCGGGGCGATGGACCTGGCCCACGACCGCATCCGGGCCTTCTCCGAGAAACCGGTGGGCGACGGGGGCTGGATCAACGGGGGATTCTTCGTGCTCTCGCCGCGCGTGGGCGAGCTCCTCTCCGGGGACCACAGCGTCTGGGAGCGTGAGCCGCTCGAGGCGCTGGCCGGCAAGGGTCAGCTGGCGGCCTACCGTCACCGGGGCTTCTGGCATGCCATGGACACCCTGCGCGACCGCATGCTGCTCGAGGATCTGTGGGCCTCCGGCGACGCGCCGTGGAAGGTCTGGCATCCCTAGAGGAACTGCGGGACGTAGCCCCCGTCCACCGACCAGGCCGCCCCGGCGACGAACGAGGCCGCCGGCGAGCACAGCAGGGCGATGACGATCGCGATCTCCTCCTCGGAGCCCAGGCGTCCGACGGGGACGCGCCGCGCCATGGCCTCGACGGCCTCCCGGGCCGAGCCGCCCGCGCGGGCGGCGGCCTGCTCGGCCAGGCCTCCGGGTCCCGTCCACAGCGAGGTGCCCACGGGTCCGGGGGCGACCGCGTTGACCAGGACGCCGCGCGGGGCCCAGGCGTCGGCGAAGACCCGCGAGAGCGACAGCTGGGCCGACTTGGTCACCGAGTAGGCGGCGTTGTTGAGCCCGGGCCGCTTGCCCGAGGACGACGCGACGTTGACGATGCGCCCGGCGCCCCGGGGGGTCATCCGCGGGGCGGCCTCACGCATGAGTCGCAGGGGGGCCATGACGTTGAGCTCCCACTGCGCGTGCCACTCCTCGTCGCGCAGATCCTCGAGCGGCCGGGTGCTCGTGGTGCCGGCGTTGTTGACCAGCACGTCGATGCCTCCGAAGCGCTCCTCGCAGCGTTCGACGATCGCGCGCGCGGCGTGGGGATCGCCGACGTCGGCGGCAAGCCGGTCGACCCGTGCGCCGCTGTCCGCTCCGGCGCGCCGGCATTCGTCGAGGGCTTCGTCGAGTGGTCCGGGACGCCGGGCGACGAGCAGGACGTGGGCGCCCTCGGCGCACAGCAGGCGGGCGGTGGCCAGGCCAATCCCACCACTCGCACCGGTCACCACGCACGCCGATGCGCGTAGGCTGAGATCCATGCTGGCTCTCTTCTGCGCCCGCGTGCGGGATCCTCGCGCGTGAGCCACGACCCCACGCACGTCCCTCTGGCCGACGCCGAGTCGGCGGAGGAGCGCGCGGATCGACTACGAGCTCAGATCCTCGATCTCGTGCGTGAGTATCACGAGGCAGCGTTCCCGCCGCGCGCGTTCGTACCGGGCGAGTCGCAGCTGCTCTTCGCCGGGCGGGTCTTCGACGAGGAGGAGGTCGTCAACCTCGTCGACTCGAGCCTCGACTTCTGGCTGACCTCGGGACGGTTCGCCGAGCAGTTCGAGAAGCGCTTCGCGCGCTTCTTCGGGCGTCGCCACGCCCTGCTGGTCAATTCCGGCTCGTCGGCCAACCTCGTGGCCTGCAGCGTGCTCACCTCGTCCGACCTGGGCGATCGGCGCCTGCGGCCCGGCGACGAGGTGATCACGGTGGCCAGCGGCTTTCCCACCACGGTCAACCCGATCATCCAGAACGGGGCGGTCCCGGTCTTTCTCGACGTCGACGTGCCGACCTACAACGTCGACGTCACCCAGCTCGAGGCCGCGCTGTCGGAGCGCACGCGGGCGGTCATGATGGCCCACACGCTGGGCAATCCGTTCGACCTGGGGACGGTGCGCGCGTTCTGCGACGAGCACGAGCTGTGGCTCGTCGAGGACTGCTGCGACGCGCTGGGTTCCACCTACGACGGCCGCGGGGTGGGCACCTTCGGTGACCTGGCCACGGTGAGCTTCTATCCCGCCCACCACATGACGATGGGCGAGGGCGGAGCGGTGCTGACCCACAAGGGCCGCATGAAGGTCATCGCCGAGTCGTTCCGCGACTGGGGTCGGGCCTGCTGGTGTGCCCCGGGCAACCAGAACACCTGCGGCAAGCGCTTCGCCTGGCAGCTGGGCGAGCTGCCCTTCGGCTATGACCACAAGTACATCTACTCGCACGTCGGCTACAACCTGAAGGTCACCGACATGCAGGCGGCTGTCGGGCTTGCGCAGCTCGACAAGGCCCCGGACTTCTTTGAGGCGCGGCGGCGCAACTTCCGCACGCTGTGGGACGGCCTGGCCCACCTGCAGGACGAGCTCATCCTTCCCCAGGCCACCGCCAACAGCGATCCGAGCTGGTTCGGCTTCCCCATCGCGGTGCGGCCCGAGTCCGGCCTCGCGCGCAAGGACGTCGTCGAGTTCGTGGAGGCGCGCAAGGTCGCCACCCGCGAGCTCTTCGGGGGCAATCTCACCCGCCAGCCCGCCTACGCCAACGTCCCCCACCGCCGGATCGGTGACCTGGCCAGGAGTGACTTCGTCATGGACAACGTGTTCTGGGTCGGCGTGTATCCCGGCCTGGACGACGAGCGCCTCGGCTACATGATCGAGGTGATCGACGAGGCGGTGCGCACGTGTCGCAAGTGAAGGTCTCGGACTGGATCGCGCGGTTCGTGGCCGACCAGGGCGTGACGCACGTCTACGAGCTGGTGGGCGGGATGATCACCCACATGATCGACTCCATCCACCGCGACGGGCGGATGGAGCTCGTCAGCGTGCGCCACGAGCAGGCGGCGGCCTTCGCGGCCGACGCCGCCGGGCGCTGCACCGGGATACCGGGGGTCGCCATGGCCACCAGCGGCCCCGGCGCCACCAACCTGCTCACCGGGATCGGAAGCGCCCACTTCGACTCCTCCCCGGCCGTCTTCCTGACCGGGCAGGTCAATCGCCACGAGCAGAAGGGCGAGCGCGACATCCGTCAACTGGGCTTCCAGGAGACCGACATCGTGGTGATGGCCAAGCCGATCACCAAGGGGGCGGTGCGCGCCGAGTCGGCCGAGGAGGTCCCCGGGCTGCTGGCCTGGGCCTTCGAGCTGGCCCTCGAAGGACGCCCGGGGCCGGTCGTGGTCGACCTTCCCATGGACGTGCAGGGAGCTCAGATCGACGAGCCCGCCGGGCCCGACGTCCCCGTCCAGCGCCTGTCGCCGGCGCCCGAGACCGTCGAGGCGGTGCTCGACGACCTGGGCACGGCGCAACGACCGCTGCTGCTGGTGGGTGCGGGGGTCCAGGCTGCCGGTGCGGCCGACTCGGTGCGTGCGCTGGCCCACCGGCTGGGCGTACCGGTGGTGCACTCCCTGCTGGGGGTGGATGTGCTGCCGGCGGGCGACCCGCTGCGCGTGGGGCTCATCGGCAGCTACGGCAATCGCTGGGCGAACATGGCGGTGGGCCGCGCCGACGCGCTGGTCGTCCTGGGCGCTCGGCTGGACATCCGCCAGACCGGCGCCGACGTGGAGGCCTTCCGCGGCGATCGTTCCATCCACCACGTCGACATCCACGCACCCGAGATCAACAACCGGGTGCTGGGGTGCCATCCCGTGGTCGCCGACGTGGGTCGCTTCGCCGAGGCGGTGCTGGACCACGAGCGGGCGGGCGCCGCCCTGGGGGACCTCTCGGCCTGGGTGGACGAGGTGGCCGAGCTGCGCCGGCGCTGGCCGGACACCGAGGAGCTCGCCGACATCGAGGGCGTCAACCCCAACGTCTTCATGCACCGGCTGTCGGCGGCCAGCACCGCGGCGGCCGCATACGTCGTCGATGTCGGCCAGCACCAGCAGTGGGCAGCGCAGTCGCTGGACCTCACGGGCCGACAGCGCTTCATGACCTCGGGCGGCATGGGCGCGATGGGCTTCGCGCTGCCCGCGGCCATCGGCGCCGCCAAGGCGCTGCAGGGACCCATCGTGCTCATCGCCGGCGACGGCTGCTTCCAGCTCAACATCCAGGAACTGCAGACGGTCGTCCACCACCGCCTGCCCCTCAAGATGGTGGTCGTCGACAACGGCTGCCACGGCATGGTGCGCCAGTTCCAGGAGAGCTACTTCTCCGAGCGCTATGCCTCGACCTGGTGGGGCTACTCGGCGCCCGACTTCGCCGCGGTCGCCGCCGGCTATGGCATCGACAGCTCCAGCGTGGACGCTCCCGGTGAGGTCGAGGAGGGTCTCGCCCGCCTGTGGGCCGACCCTAGCCGGCCCTACCTGCTTCAGGTTCGCGTCGACAGCATGGCCAACGCCTACCCCAAGCTCGCCTTCGGCCGGCCCATCACCGAGATGGAGCCGCTGGCCCAGCCCGTGGCGATGGAGGGCACCTAGACCGGGCGCAGACGAAGTTGTTGTCGCAGCAGCTTGGCCAGGCGGTGGGGGACGAGCAGCGCTGGGAAGCTCGCAGACCAAAAGGCGGGTACGGCGGCAAAGCCGCGGGCGAAGGTGCGCAGGAGCAGGACGTCCTCCCGCCAGGTGTGCGAGGGGCCGAGCTTGTAGCCGAGGATCGCGCGCGCCGAGGCGAAGTGGCCGCGGCTGGCGTGGCGAAGGAGGCTCAGCTCCTCGCCCTCGGCACCGAGGGCCTGCGTCCAGGCCCGGGCACGGTCGCGCTGGGTGACCGCCTGGTAGGCGGCGACCTGACCGTCGAGGGCCTGCACGAGGGTGTCGTTGACGGTGCGGTTGAGCACGATGCGTTCCGGGAGCCACCGCCAGTCCGGGCGCTGGGCGAGCAGGCGGGAGAAGGCGTAGAGGTGGAGGAAGTGCCCGGGGTCGACGACCTGGCGCGGAGCGTCGCGCAGGACGTCCAGGAGCTCGGGGCGGCGCGTCACGTGCGCGGAGAGGTAGGTCAGGTACAGCCCGAGGTCCTGAAGAGCAGGCCGCAGTGCGCCGTAGTGGCGCTCCTGGGCCAGGACGGCAGGCAGCAGGGAGGGCGGGTCAGGGAAGGCGGGCCGCTCGAGCAGGGCGTCCCGGTTCTCACGCGCGAAGGAAAGACCGGTCAGGCTCGGTTCGGCACGCAGGGCCCTGAGCACCCGTTCGAGCCCGCCCGGCGTGATGGCGTCGTCGGAGCCCAGCAGCCAGCAGAAGTCGCCGCGGGCGTGCTCGACCGCTGCGCGGAGGTTGGCCGCGAAGCCGAGGTCTCGCTCGTTGCGGCGGTAGGCCAGCAGGCCGGGATGACGCCGTGCGCGCGACGCGACGACCTCGGCCGAGGCATCGGCCGACGCGTTGTCGCTGACCACGATCTCCACCGCGGTGGGACAGTCGGGCAGTTGGGCGAGGATCGAGTCCAGCGCGGCGGCCAGCACGAGCGCACGCCCGTGGTTGGTAGGCACGCAGATCGACAGCCGGGGGGCCAAGAAGGCGGGCTCAGTGCGGACGGCGCAGGCCGAGGATGCTGAGCAAAAAGGAGGAGAAGAAGACCTGCAGGCCGATGATGACCAGGGTCGCAGCCAGCACGGCCAGGCTCTCCTCTCCCAGGCGCCCGAAGCCACGCTCGACCCACAGGACAACGACGACCGCGGCCAGGACGAGTCCGGTGACCAGCAGCGCTCCCCCGATGAGCAGGCCGTGCTCGAGGCGAAAGCGTGCCCGCAGACGATCGAACCAGCGGTCGCGGTCACCCATGAAGTACATCCCGTAGGCGTGGGCGCAGAGGCCCAGGGAGGTCACCTGCGCGCCGACGATGGCCAGCAGGGAGCCGACGATCATCGTGTGCAGCTGCCACTCGCGGCCCAGCACGTTGGCGCCCGTCAAGACCGTGAGCATCACCAGGGCCCCCAGGATGCCCAGAACGGTGCCGGGAAGGGTGAACAGGTGCGTGGGGCTGTGGACGAGCAGAAAGCGCAGGTGACGCCACCCGTCCCGAAAGCTCGAGAGCTTCGAGGAGCCGCCGCGGGGGCGGTACTCGATGGGCAACTGGCGGATGTCCAGGCCCTCCTTCGCGGCACGGATGACCATCTCGGATGCGAACTCCATGCCGGAGGTCCGCAGGTCGAGGCGGTGGAGCACGTCCCGGCGCAGCGCGCGCATGCCGCAGTGCGCGTCGCGCACGCCGGTGCGGAAGAAGAGATTGAGGATCCCGCTGAGCACCGGGTTCCCCACGTAGCGGTGCAGCCACGGCATGGCACCCGGGTGGATGTTGTCCATGCGATCGCCCATGACCAACTGCGCACCCTCTTGCAGCGGGGCCACGAAGCGCGGGATCTCGCCGAAGTCATAGGTCAGATCGGCGTCGACCATGACGATGTACTCCCCGCGCGCGGCGGCGAAGCCGGCGAGGTAGGCGCTGCCGTATCCCCGGCGCGGTTCGTGGATGACCCGGGCACCCGCGGCGGCGGCAAGCTCCGGGCTCCTGTCCGCCGAGCCGTTGTCGACGACGAGCACCTCGCCGGGGAGCCCGTGCTCCTGCAGGGCCGCGCGCGCATGGCTCACGCAGGCGTCGATGTTGTCGGCCTCGTCGAGGCACGGGATGACGACGGAGACCAGCGGGGTCCCCGGGCGGGCGTCCACGTCGGACCGGGAGGCGGCGTGCTCGAGTGTGCGCATCAAAGACGGGTCACCCGAAACGTCCATCGGCGCGGAAGGTTGCGGGGCTTAGCAAGATCAGCCGGTGGCCGCGCGGTAGACCGACACGGTCTGCTCCGCGCAGCGCGCCCAAGTGTAGGCACGCGCGCGGCGCAGTCCCGCCTCGGTCAAGCGCTCCCCGAGCCCGGGCTCATGCAAGACCCGGTGCAGCGCTGCGCTCAGCGCCTCCTCGTCCTCGGGCTCCACCACGAGCGCGGCGTCGCCCACCACCTCGGGGAGGGAGGCACGGTCGGAGGTCACCACCGGCGTCCCGCAGGCCATCGCCTCGAGTGGGGGAAGACCGAAGCCCTCGAACAGGGAGGGATACAGAAAGCAGCGGGCGCCACTCAGCAGGCCCACCAGCTCCTCGTCGCTGACGTGGCCGGTGAGGACCACGCGACCGCGCGCCCGCCGCGCCTGGGCTGTCACCTCGCCGCCGTCCCAGCCGCGTCCTCCCACCACGACGAGGCCGACGCGGTCGTCGTCCAGTCGCGCAAAGGCGCGCATGGCGCCGGCCAGGTTCTTGCGCGGCTCGAGGGTCCCCACGCACGCGACGTACGGGCCGTCGATGCCAAAGCGCGCTCGGAGGTGGGCCGGCTCGAGCGGCGCGGGGCGAAACTGCGCGTCGACGCCGTAGGGGGTGACCACGATGTGCTCGAGCGGCACGTCGAGCAGCTCAGCGATCTCGCCCCGCGTGTAGTTCGAGCCCGTGACGATGCGCGCCGCGCGGCGGGCCAGTCGCGGGGCGAGCAGGCGGAAGTTGGCCCGCACCACCGTCGGAAAGAGCTCGGGCGCGCGCAGCGGCAACACGTCATGGATGGTCACGACGTGCGGCGCACGGCGTGCGGGCTGGGGGGGCACCAGGTGGCGGGGAAGATGGACAAGGTCGGGCGCGAACCTGCGCACCTGCCACGGCTGGACGATCGGGTAGTACGCGGCCTGGACGACGCCCTGCAGCAGCACCCGCTGGGCCAGGGACCGCGGCACGCGTCGGCCCGGGCCCACGGCACCCAGCGCGACATCGTCGCGAGCGCGCAGTGCCGCGAGCAGCCGCCGGGCGTAGCGCGCCTCCCCCGCTCGGTTGAGCTGGAGCGGCGTGGTGTCGAAAGCGACCCGCAAGGCCACGAGGGTTCACCTTGTCATGATCGGCAGCCCGTTGGCCCCTGAGAGGCTCCATCCGTGGCGGTCCCTCGTCGTGCCCGAGGCCAACGCGGCGCGGGCCTCGATCGCCGTGAGCGCCGGGTACCTGGTCGCTGCCCTGCTGGGCGCGATCGTGGCGCTGGTCATCGCCCTCATCGTCGGGGAGGGGCCGCGGACCGACGCCTTCTTCACGGCCTACTCGATCTTTCTGTTCTTCTCGCTCTTCGGCGCCTCCCTGCGGGTGGCGGTGGTGCCCCTGTTGGGATCGGTGGCCGACGAGCCCGCTTGGCGGCGACGCGCCGCGGACGTGCTGGGCCGCCTGGCGGCGGTGGCCGTGGTGGGCACCCTGCTGGTGGCGGCGCTGGCGCCGGTGCTGGCTACGTTGCTCACGCCGGGGCTGGAGCCTGCGGCCACCCGCACCGCGGCGGCCAGCTTGGCGCTGCTGGCCGTCGCCGCCTACTGCCAGATCGCGGCCGCGGTCCTGGCCGCGGCGCTGGCCTCCGCGCGACGCTTCGCCGTCAGCGCTGGCCTGTACGTGATCGCCAGCATGGTCACGCTGGTCAGCGCAACGGGCCTCATGCTCGGGCTGGGCATCCTGGGTGCGCCGCTGGGCGTCCTCGCGGGCAGCCTCGTGCTTCTGGCCACCCACCGCGGGTACCTGAACCGCTTCGGCTTTCGCAGCAGCCCCGCGCTTCGCTCCCTGGCCCAGCCCGAGACCTGGCGGCTCACCGCGCTCTCCTCGGGGGCTGCGGCTATCCCGCTGGTCCAGCAGCTGCAGCTCACGATCGCCCTGGTCGCCGTCTCTGGCGCCGTCGGGGCCGTGACGGCCTACACCTACGCGTACTTCGTTGCTGCCGTGATGGTCGGCGTGACCCTGAACAGCATCGCCTTCGTCATGCTCCCGGGAGTCGTCACCGCGCTGGCCGAGCGCGGGCCCTCAGCCGCCCGCCAGACCTTGGACTTCGCGGTGCCCACCGCGCTCTTCCTGTTCGTGCCCGTCGCGGCGGCGTACGCCTGCTTCGGGCGGCCGGTGGTGGACGCGGTGCTGGGCGGCTCGCTGAGCGCCGAGAACATCGGCCTGCTGTGGGACGCGTCGCGCATCTTCCTGGCCGGCGGGATCGTTCAGGCGCTCCTGGCGCCCGCCGGTGCGGTGCTGCTGGCGATGCGCCGCCTCCGTGCGCTCGTCGTCCCCGCGCTGATCCTGTTGCCGATCCATGCCGTGGCGGTGCTGGTCGTGAAGGCACCCGTCGCCGTCGCCGTCGCCCATACGGCCCTCACCGCCGTCCTGGTGGTCCCCGTCCTGATGGTGGGGTTCGGTCGGCGTGAGGCCCTGCGCGCGGCCGGCTCGCTGGTGCGCGCGGTGCCGGCCGTCGTCCTCGCCGCCGTCGTCGTCGTCCCTGCCGTGCTGCTTCCCGACCCCGCCGGCCCCTGGACGGCGCTGGGCCTGGGTGCGCTCGGGGTCGGTGCCTACCTGGTCGTCGGGGTGCTGGCGTGGCCGTCGGTGGGCGGGCGCGCCGTGCGCATGCTGGTCACGCGCACTGGCTGAGGCGAGTCAGTCGCCGTTCGAGCGGCGGACGCTCACGGTTCCAGCGCCACCGGCAGCGCGCCCGCGCGATCCGCGGGGAGCAGCTCGATCCAGTCCAGGTCCTTGGCCCGGCGGCACAGACGGCCGGCGGCGTCGGCGGGCGCGTGGCGAACCTCGCCGCGCCGCCCGTCCAGCAGCTCGAGCACGACGGGGCCCACGGCCATGCCTCCGGCTCCGTCGCCCGGAGCCAGGCTGCCGGCCTCGCGCTCCACCCGGACGGTGTGTCGCCCGCCGGCCATGTCCACCTCTCCCAGCGGGTTCCACTGGCGGGGGTAGCTCCAGGCGTCCTGGACCGTCGCGACCTGCCGCCCGTCGATGTCCACGCGCAGCGGCCGCTGCGTGGGGCCGGCGAGCCACAGCCGGTAGCGCCCCTGCTCAGGCAGGTCGAGCGCTCCCTGCGCCCACCCCGGTCCGTAGGGGACCACCGAGCCAGGCTCCTTCCGCCAGGTGGCGCTGTGACCCAGGGCGCCCAGGTCGGCGGCTGACGTACGGGGAGCGGGCGCGTAGGCCACGCGGGCCTGCGCGCCGATCCGCACGGCACGACGCTGGAGCTCGTCGCAGTCGGCCTGCACGCCGGCCGCGTCCCACCCGGGCAGGGCGACGTGCATCGGCGGTGGTCGGGGCGGGCCTGGACGCCACCAGACGTCGTGGAAGCGGGTGCGTCGGGCGAGGCGGAAGGTGGCGGGAGGGCGGCTGGCGTCCGGTCCGCGGCGCAGCACGAGCACGCGGAACTGCTGGAGGTAGGCCGGTTCGAAGTCGTCGAGGTCCCAGGCCTGCCGCGCTCGGCCGCCGGCCGCTTCGACACCCGCCTGGGCGGCGGCCTGCGGGCGGTAGGCAAGCGGAGCCAGCGGACCCTCGCCGGCGGTGTTGACGAGCCCGATGGCGTCCGAGCGGCGCAGAAAGTACTCCGCGTACTCCTCGAAGGCGGGGTAGAGCGCCGGCCCCCTCCCCGCGAAGCGCTCGCCGATGCGCTCCAGGTCGCGCAGGCGCTCGGTCGGCGCGAGGGTGATGTCGTGGTAGGCGTTGGCGTTGCCGGCCAGGACCCCGACGCTGACGACCACGGTCAGCGCCCAGGCGGCGAGCGACCCGACCCGTGCTCCCCGG